>JAHDDD010000138.1 GCA_020629535.1 Saprospiraceae bacterium | reverse complement strand
ACCAAGTTTGCCTCAGAAGGAATCGTTTCTAATGAAGATTTAGAAGAAGAAAGTTCATTGCTTGCCTTTCCAAATCCTAACCAAACGGGGCAGTTTGAAATTTCATTATCAAACAATCTTTTAGGTGCGAGTTTCTCATTATTTGCCATTGATGGTCAATTGATACAGAAAGGGATATTTACAAAAGTGAGTCAGCAAATTTATATTGAGAATGAAGGAAGTTATGTCTTGAGAGTTCAGAAAGACAATCAAAGCTTCCAGCAAAAATTGGTTGTTGTAGACTAAAATCAATGCTGTAGAAATGAAGGGAAGATTAACTTGTTGTTTTTGTTTGATTTTCTTTGCTCTCCAAATCTTTGGTCAGTACACATTGACTGGGTCTGTTGTGGATGCTGAAAACGACAATGCACTCATAGGTGTTTCCATCGTTGATATCTCAACAGGGCAGGGCACAATAACGGACATTGAGGGCGCATACACCATTGAGTTAACAGAGAAGCAAGGTGCGATATCCATTTCTTATTTAGGATATCAGTCTGAGGAAATTTTCTACAACTTAGAAACGCTGGATAAAATAAATATCCAACTAAAGTCTGATTCGTACAGAATCGATGAAATTGTCATCACTGGTCCAGGGATCAAAAGACAAAGAAGAGAATTGGGCTATTCTGCAGATAAAGTCAATGGAGATGAAATAACCATTTCCAATGCACCAAACATCATAAATGCATTGGGTGGCAAGTCAGCGGGAGTTCAGATAGCCAATGCCAATGGAGTGGATGGTGGAACAACCAGGATCACAATTAGAGGTAACAACAATATCAAAGGCAACAATCAACCATTGATTATCATTGATGGAGTGCCGCTCGAAAATGACCCTGGCCTGACTGGTATAGGAAGAGGAACGGATTGGGGATCTGCGATCAATCACATCAATCCTGAAGATATCGAGGATATAAATATTTTGAAAGGTCCAACTGCTGCAGCTAAGTATGGAACTAGAGGAGCCAATGGCGTCATCATTATTACCACTAAAAGAGGGAATCAGTCAAATGGTCTCGGTGTCGGATATTCACTAACCTATAAGGTGATCAACCCATACAGGTACCGTGATGTGCAGAATGTGTACGGTGCAGGTGGTCCTATTAATCTGTTGGAACCTACTTTCCAAATGAATTTTGAAGGAGAACCGAGTTATCCAAACTCTGTGCATACAAGCAATGGCCCGTTCGGAAGACCCACCACCGAGCAATTTGGTTTCTATTCCACTGGCATGTCTTGGGGCCCTCAAATGGAAGGGCAGATGATCAGGTGGTGGGATGGTGAAATGCGAGCATATTCTCCTCAGCCAGATAATCTGAAACAATTTTTCAGTAACGGTACCACTGCCACTCACAATTTGAACATTAGTGGTGGAAATGAATTTGGTACGATCCGTTTATCATTGACTGCACAAGACCATGAAGCTGTAATTCCCAATTCAGAATACAAACAGTACACGGCCAATCTTGGCTCCAATTTGAATATTCATGAAAAGGTGAATCTTGATTTAGCTGTGTCATACATTAATTTCAATCGGAAAAATTCTCCAAGTCTGGGAGATGATAACAACGCTTCTTTTGGCAAAGGTATCTTGTATTCTTGGCCGCGCTCGTACAAAGGATTGGAAGAATCATTGAATTTTAATGAAGATGGTACAAGAAGTAATTACAATGGCCAATATCCATTTACATTTTCACCCCAACATTTGTGGTGGAATACCTACCACCAAAATTCATTCCTTGAAAGAAATAAACTCATTGGGAGTATAGGTCTTACTTACTCTCCATTTAAGTGGTTGAATGTAAATGGGCGTATCGGCCTCGATTTTAATTTGAACGAATTTGAAGAACGATTCGATCCGGTGGATTTAACAGGCGTCAATGGTGCCAAATATAGCAATGAATTGGAACGTGATCGAGTCAATAATAATGAATTTTTGATCACTGCATTTAAAGATAATTTTCTCAATTCTGCTTTTGATGTTCGTTATTCTGTCGGAGGATCTCAATGGTCACGCTCGCAATACGGAATCAATGCACAAGCCAATGACTGGCAAAACCCTTGGTTGTTTACTTTTAATAATTTCGGACAACTCAATGAGTCAGGGCTTCCATCAGAAGTTCGTTTTGAAAAAAAGATAAATTCTGTTTTCTCATTTCTGAATGTTTCATACGGTGATTTTCTTTTTCTTGATGTGTCTGGGAGGAATGATTGGTCATCTGCATTGCCTGCAGAGAATAACGCATACTTTTATCCGTCAGCATCCATAAGTTATATACTTACTGAGTCATTTGACCTTCCCCTTGAATGGTTGAGCTTTCTAAAGTTTCGTGCAGCTTTTGCAAAGACAGCAACCGACACGGATCCATTTCTGCTTGATTTTATTTATCAGACAGGCACCTTTGGAGGTCAACAAACGGCCACCACCCCAAATATAAAACCGCCGGTACAACTCAGACCACAATCAGCAGATTCGTATGAACTGGGTTTTAGTCTCGGGGCATTTGATGATCGATTCAATGCAGACTTTACATATTATTATATCAAGTCTCTTGATCAAATATTAGATTCGCCGCTACCAACTTCTTCTGGTGTAAGCGAAATTCGTATTAACAATGGTGTCCTTGAAAATTATGGTATTGAATTGGACTTAAATTATAATATAATTCAGCGTCCTGGCTTTTACATCGAAACAGGGTTGAATATCAGTAGAAACAGAAACTTTGTAGTGAGCCTAGGTGATGGAGCTAAAACACTGGAGCTCGCAAATATCTGGGGTAATTTTGGTCCAAACATTTCTGTACAAGAAGGACAGAATTATGGAACCATCTATGGCTACGATTTCGTATACCACGAATCCGGTCAACCGATTCTCAACGAAGAAGGTACTCATTATGAGATTTCAGAAAACCTGGTACCGGTAGGAAATGCGTCACCAGAATTTATTGGCGGATGGAATTTGAAAGCACGTTATAGAGATCTTAGTTTGAGCACCTTGGTTGATGGTAAAATAGGTGGAGATATTTACGCAGGTTCATATGTCATTGGTTTACAAACCGGCCAAAGTCCCGAGACCCTGAATGAACGAATGGGGAATGGTCTTCCATATGAAGATCCTGATGGCAATATAAGGAATGTGGGTGTGATTCTCCCCGGTGTATACGCCAGTGGCCAGCAGAATGATAAGGTCGTACATTATTATTATAAATATTTGCCCAATGCCGGTGGTTGGGGCCAACTATTGACAACCCCGGGTATTCTGGAAAACACATGGATCAAAATGCGCGAAGTTGCATTGACATATAATGTAGATGGTAGCAGATTCAATAAGCAAATTTTTCAAAATCTACAATTGTCTTTGGTCGGCAGAGATTTATTTTATTTCTATACTTCCTTACCAGACCGAATCAATCCTGAAGGAGTAAGTGGTTCAGGCAATGCACAAGGATTAGAATGGGCTTCATTTCCAGGCATGAGATCAATTAGTATACGTGCAGCTTTTCAATTTTAATCATGATGAGAATGAGGTTCATATTGTTGTTGTCAATATTTCTACTTGGATCTTGTGATGATGGATTCGAAGAACTAAATGTCAATCCGTTGTTTCCAACAGAAGCCCAAGATGGCCCCGTGTTCAATAATATCATTCAAAGTTTGCGATTGGGGTGGAACAGGCAATTGTTCTTGCACAATGAGAAATTGTATGATGTCACAGAACTGGCTGTGGTTACTGCAGAAACTTTTGGAAATATCGAAGGTGGCGCTGAAGATGTTTGGTCTAATTATTATCAGGCCTTAAAGGACGCCCGCGATTTGGAAACCAGATTTGACGCATACGCTGATCAAGAAACGACTGATTTGGTAAGAGCGCAACTGAAAGTTTTGATGGCGTATAAAACTTTTCAGGTTACAGATTTCTTTGGGTCCATTCCATATTTTGAGGCGGGTCGGGCATATGACAACAATGCCGTTTTGCGTCCGGTCTATGATGATCATGAAACCATTTACAAATCATTGATCGATGATCTGCTTTGGGCAATAGACAGAATGAACAATGCTACCGGGACCACTTCAGGAGAAGCATATTTAAGTTTTGGTGGTTTTGATACTCTTTTCGATAATGATTTGAATCAATGGAAGTCTTTTGCCAATTCGATGTTGCTTAAATATTTAGTAAGGATTTATGATAAAGATCCGGGATTTGTTGCGCCTTTGGTGGCTTCATTGATTGAATCTGGTGCTTCTTTTGTAAGTAAAGGCAATGATGTCGTCATGATGCCTTCTCAACAGGGTTGGCAAAACCAAGGTGTAAATTGGTCTT
This sequence comes from Saprospiraceae bacterium, assembly GCA_020629535.1. Taxonomy (GTDB): domain Bacteria; phylum Bacteroidota; class Bacteroidia; order Chitinophagales; family Saprospiraceae; genus JAHDBF01. The sequence continues at coordinate 5,896 of JAHDDD010000138.1, read as the reverse complement.
TTAGAGAACACAATAAGGTTAGACTTGGAAGCAACCTTTGGACGTATACGACCGAGGGTGGAGAAATCATTGATCCTCGTATGAGTATTTTTTTCGAGCCAAACAATGAAGGCGAATGGCGAGCGTTTCCACAAATTGCAGATGCAGCCATACCACAATCTGGTGGCAATCCATATTCTGATGCAAGAGACAATAGCTATGAAAATAAAGGAGAAGGGAATATATATGCATCTGTAAATTATTACCTGATACGCGATGAGAATGACATACCTGAAATATTGATGACCAGTGCAGAGATGAAGTTTATTTTAGCAGAAGTTTTTTTAAAAGGAATCGGTACCCCATCAGATGCTTCTCTCGCACAACAAAATTATCAAAATGGAATGCTTGAATCATTGGAGTTTTGGCAGAATATTATGCTAAACTCTGAGATTTGGATCAATCAATCAGAAATTTTAAATATTGCAGGCTTTTTTGCTGTTACAGAACACCCACGCTACAATTTTCATATGGCAGAAACAGAAGAAGAAAAACTGACTCTCATATACACCCAACGATGGATCGACGCATTCAGGCAACCGTGGGAAGCTTGGTCATTGGTTCGGCAGACCAATTTAATTCCTAGGGAGAAAACCGAAAATGATTTTCACAGATTTAAATATCCACCATCAGAATTGAATTTTAATGCAGACAACTATAACCAACAAGTGAATAAAATGGGAGGAGATAGGACGGATGTGAGGTTGTGGTGGCAGTAGATGTCAATGGGGCAATGGGTCAATGGGTCAATGGGTCAGTTTGTCAGTTTGTCAATGGGTCAAGGAGCCGATGAGTGAATGAGATAATGTGGCAATGAGGGGGATTGGTCAATGGGTCATGGAGCCGATGAGTGAATGAGCTAATGTGGCAATGAGGGAATTGGACCCTCCCTAAAAAAGGTTCACACGAGTTAATTAATATTACTGATAAAAGTTCTAATTTGTTGTTGTGAACTGAAAATGGTTATTGCCGAATTGCCGAATTGCCAAACTGACTAATTGCCTAACTGACAAACCCACTAATGGACAATCTTAATATCTTTGATCTTGCAAATAGGATCGGGTGGAGAGAAAAATTATACATATCGACATGGATGCGTTTTATGCATCGGTGGAGCAGCGCGATAATCCGGAGTTGAGAGGGAAGCCCATCGCTGTCGGTGGTGGAGAACACCGAGGTGTCACCACCACCGCCAGCTATGAGGCCAGGAAATTTGGAGTGAGATCAGCGATGCCAGGCTTCAAAGCAAAGCAGTTATGTCCACAACTGATTTTTGTGAAGCCGAGATTTGATGTATACGGAACTGTCTCCAAGCAAGTAAGAGCCATCTTCGAAGAATATACTAACCTCATAGAACCGCTTTCTCTGGATGAAGCATTTCTTGATGTGACATCCAATAAAAAAGCTATAATGTATGCAACCGATGTCGCAAAACAAATCATGGCACAAGTGCACCAAGAATTGGATCTAACCTGTTCGGCAGGTGTTTCTTATTGTAAATTCTTGGCCAAGGTTGCTTCAGGATATCAAAAACCCAACGGTCTTACAATCATAAGACCAACTCAAGCAGAAGCTTTTTTGGAGTCCTTGCCCATCAAAGATTTTTTCGGCGTAGGCAAAGTGACAGCAAGGAAAATGGAAGCCATGGGCATTCACCACGGGAGAGATTTGAAAAGGTTTACTAAGATTGAATTGGCCCAACGATTTGGTAAAATGGGGCCTTACTTCTATGATATTGTTCGTGGCATAGACGATCGACCCGTCAATCCTAGCAGAATCAGAAAGTCTGTTGGTATCGAAAGAACATTGAATGAAGATTTGAATTCTGTGGAAGATATTGAACCTATTTTGCAGAATCTATCTAGAAAATTTTATGAACGGTTGAAGAGGGTGGACAACTTTGGTAGAACCATTACACTAAAACTAAAAACCAGCGATTTTCAAACCATTACTAGGTCACATTCTAAAAAGTATTTTATCAAAGATGAAGATGAAATCACATCAATCGCACTTTCCTTGCTCAATGAAAATCAAGATAGTTTTGAAAAAATCAGATTGATTGGATTGACAGCCTCCAAGTTGGAAAAAGAGGATCAGCCAGAATCCACTCAATTAACATTAGATTTGTGACATGATGGCAACCCCACTGATAAGTATCTTAATGCCAGTAAAAAATGCAGGTCGCTTTTTAAAGAAATGTCTTGACTCTATTCTTGAACAAAAGTATACGAATTGGGAGTTGATCGCGATTGATGATCATTCAGATGATTTGTCATTTAGTATTTTGGAAGAATATCAGAACTCTGATAAGCGCATACAAGCGTATAGTTCTGATGGGAATGGAATCATTGAAGCACTGCGAATGGCATTTTTAAAATCAAGAGGCGAATATATCACACGCATGGATGCAGATGATTATATGGCCGTGAAAAAACTGGCGCTTCTGATAGATCCATTGATAGAGCAGGGGAGAAACCATCTTGCTGTCGGCCAAGTTGAATATTTTTCGGATACCAATTTGGGTGAGGGCTATCGAAAGTATGCAAACTGGCTCAATGCATTGACCGATGAAGGCAAAAACTTTGATGACATTTATAAAGAATGCAGTATCCCTTCTCCTTGTTGGATGGTTCATCGACAAGACTTGGAAAATTGTGGCGCATTTAATCCTGATGTTTATCCTGAAGATTACGATCTTGCTTTTAGATTCAGGAAGGCAAATTTCAAAATATTGGGGATTTCAGAAGTATTGCATTATTGGCGCGACCATCAATTGCGGAGCTCAAGAAATTTGCCAGCATATACAGACAACCGTTTCACTGCATTAAAAGTGCTCCATTTTGTTGGTCAGGATTTGGTCTCAGATAAAACACTTGTACTTTGGGGCTCAGGTAGCAAAGGCAAACAAATTGCAAAAGCATTGATTGAAAAGAAGGTCGATTTCCGTTGGATTAGTGGCAACAAGGCAAAAGTTGGCAAAGACATTTATAGTAAAATTATTGAGACCGAAGAAGTACTGCAAACGGAGAGTTCCTTACAAGTCATCATTGCCATCAGTGCATTGAACGCTAAGTTGGAAATAGAAAAGATTAAAAGTGAGTGGAATCATCACTCTTATTTTATGTTTTGTTGAGTGGTCATTGCGTCTTGTCTAATGATCTTCTAATGTCTCAAAACTCACATTTTTGTGGATATGAAAAGTTCATCGCGAGAAGAAAATATTCATCAAAAAAAGAGAGGCACAGATATAACTAAGCCTCTTTTTTTTTAAAAATTGTATAACATGCTTCACTTAGAAAGCAAGAAGACTCACTTTTAATTGTCTGCTACTTCCTCATCTTCAGATAATTCACCTTCTTCCAGGTCACCTTCTAGAATTTCTTCATCAGAATCAATATGTCTTTGTGACATTTGAAGAAAGGCTAAGTGTGCTTTTGTTTTTTCGGATCTGTTCTTGATTCTCTTTGCTACACCGTTCAGTTTTTTGTCATCCATGTATTCTTCGCAAATGGCAATAGCATCATCATGTCTGTCGAGACTATTGAGAATTTCCAGGGCATTTGTAAACGCCGCCCTTCTAATCTTCTTTTGCTTTTTATCTTTTGCATCAATGCTTTTAAATTGGCCCATAAAGTATTCAACTATCGGATCAAATTTCTTGACTTTTTCATCAATGGATTTGTTAAACTTGAATGTTTTGAACAGTGTTTTTGTGGCCTCTACTGCATCGTTCCAAGTTTGATACTCAGGATGTTTGTCACTTTTCATTTCGCTGAGATAAAATCTATCCAACAGAGGTTTAAAGCCATAAATTGAATTGAAAGAACTCATGGCTGATTTTAAGGCTGCCTCAGGGTAGGCGTATTTGAAATCATATAGTTGATCAACTTTATTCTTGTATTCGTTGTATGCGTCAGAAGATTTCCTATAATTTCGGGTAGAAATTTCTTTGGTTCGGTTAACATTGATTTTTGTGTAAAGAGGCAATTCACTATCAGCAAGACCTTCATCAACGCCTATATCTTCTTCTGCTTCGGCTTCTTCAACATCATCGGAAGACAAGAAAGGATTTGCTTCTAAAGCTGCTTTCTCTTCTTCTGCTTTTGCCTCAGCCTTTTCTTTCTGTTTGGAATCTGTTTTTTTAGACTTGTAATCAAATTTATTTTCAGGACCATAGACATACAAAGTCGCCAAACCTGTAGCCGTATTTGAATAACTGTACTCAGTCCATTTGTCAGTCACCTTTCCATCTTTGTCCTTTTTTTCTTTTTTCTGAGAAGATTTCTGCAGTCGACCTATTCTAAATCCATATATGCTCACAACTGCTTTTGCTGTAGGATTGTCTTGATCTTTTTCCCATCCATATAATCTTGTTTCGACGCCTTCAGCATTTGCCGCGTAAGCACCTTTCACAAGAACATTATAGGTTCTGGCATCGGAATCAATCAAATTTTCTGGAAGTCCTGCTTTTTGTACTGAACAAACTTTCTTTTTAAATTTTGCTTTTTGAGCTTCAGAACTAATAGCTATCGCAAGCACAAAAAGTACTAAATAGATTCTTTTCATTAGTATGATGTTGATTTAATGTATTAGAAAAATAAAAGATAGAAATATTTTAGGAGAAGGAGGAGTTCCCAATAGTGTGTTTAAAGGTTAAAAATAATCTTAACAGCAAAGAATCAATAAATTGAAAAAAGAAATAGATGGAAATTTTAGTTGTATTTGGTCAAGCAAATCAAAGTTATGCTGCTTATTATGTTCCAATTATAAGACGGTGAGTGAGAATTTCTCAAACTGCTGATATTATCTAAAAAGTCTTACTTTTAAAATGCCCTAATTTATTTAAGGAAAATAAAATAATATGATATGACTTGGATCCAAGAACATGGAATTTCAAAGGAATTTACTTTTAAGTCAATGGCTACGACAGTACCAGAAATTGCAAGAGATATAAAAACTGTTGTGGAGCGATGTATATCGAATAAAGTTATTGATGAGGCTGAAACAGCCACTTCAATTTTAATTCGTGCCAACGCCACCAATGGGTACATAGAAATATACTTTGGCAATATTGATGACATGGAATATATCGGTAGATCGCAATATTTACTCAACCTTCCCAATCTCTATGAGCAGTCCCATAGTCATGTAGACGGAGCAGGGCACTTTGATGCCATTACAATTAATGGCTCCATATTATTTGCCGAGTCAGAAACTGGTAAACAAATAAAATCAAATTACAAACTTCATTTTATCGATGATTTGTATGATGTAAGAGATCTATAAACTATTCCTCATCAATCAACAATAATTTTAATTCTCAAGTCTGTACTTATTTTTGTACAGCACACATATGAAAGGAAGTAGATTAATTATAGAAGCACAAGTTTAAAAGATTTTTTTCGCTTATTGATTTTCATCTTTCTGTTTGCAATATTCCAATTGAAAAACAACTTTATTAGTTCATTGGTTGTTTTATTGTTCTTTGGGACAACCAAGCTACAATCAAATTCGAAGAGCACTTGAGCGGAGTTGATGAATTATATTAAGCTTATTAATCCTACTTCCATTCATACTTGAAATTTTAAATCCAACATCAAAGATCAATGAATATTTATAACCATTCAGATCTCTTAAATTTAGAAAAGTACTTTAGAATTAATTTGATAAATACTGCATCCGGAATTAGAACGGCCCATTTAATTGGAACCAAAGATTCAATTAATACAACCAATCTGGCTATTTTCAATTCTGTTATTCACATTGGTGCGAATCCTCGTTGATTAGGATTTATCATGCGACCCAATACGGTCCAAAGACATACTTATGAAAACATATTAAATGAAAAGTATTACAC
>JAHDDD010000137.1 GCA_020629535.1 Saprospiraceae bacterium | reverse complement strand
GTTGGTCCAACATTCGCAACCGGATGGAGCTTTTGTCCTGTTTCAGAAGAATTGGCAGAAGTCATGCAAAATGATCCAAGGTTTGAGCACACCATCATTGATGGAAACGCACTCAGAAACATGGGTGCCAGCTACACCGAAGGGTACCAAAACACCAACTTTTTTATCAGAAAGTATGCTGGCTTACAAGAAGATGTTGCACTTGATGGAGAGCCTGCTTTAAATTGGGATTATAATCACAGGGTGATTCGATTTGCAGATGTATTGTTGCTTGCGGCTGAAGCGATTGTTCGCTCAGGTGGAGATGAAGGAACAGCAAGAAATTATGTAAACAGGGTAAGAGGAAGAGTTGGTTTACAGCCCATCTCGAACTCAGGTTCATCTTTGCTAGAATCCATTTATAGAGAAAGAAGATTGGAACTTGCGACCGAAGGACATCGATTTTTTGATTTGGTAAGAACTGGCAAAGCTGCTGAGTTTTTACCTGGTTTTGTAGAAGGCAAAAATGAAGTATTGCCAATTCCACAAAGGGAAATTGATTTAACCAATGGTACACTTGTACAGAATCCTGGATATTAAAATTTGAAAAATGAAAAAATTAATTCAATACATATTAGCGGTATCTGTTTGTTTTACCATGGCCTGCGATCCTGTTGAAGAAGACAAGATCACATTGCCACCACCGCCTTCAAGCGTTTCATTTGAAATCAACGACTTGGGGAACAATCAGTACCATTTAATCAATTCAACTCCAGAAACTTTTATCCACCAATGGGATCTCGGTAATGGATCTTTTGCAGAAGGTGAAGATGTAATGGTGCAATATCCAACTGCTGGAGTTTATATAGTTACATTGAAAGCATTCAATGCTGGTGGATCTGGTTCAAGTTCAAAGGAAATCGTAGTCGAAGAAGATATAGAAGTAGATTGCGGTTCTGATATTATTTTCGAAAAACTCACCAACTGCGAGTCAAGAACTTGGACGTTGGATGATGGCGAGGCAGCTCTCTATGTTGGACCAAATGAATTTGAATCTTGGTGGTTTAATACACTTGATGATCAAGCTACACGAGTTTGTCATTGGGATGATGAATGGATTTTCACCAAAGATCTAGAAATGATTTATGATGCCAAAGGTCAGGTATGGGCAGAACCATATATGGGTTTTGATTTTGAATGCATTGACGAATCTCAGCTTCCACCTGGTTTGGAAACCTGGGGATCAGGCACACATGGTTTTGTTCTGGAACCTGGCAATCCTTACAAATTGACAGTATCAGGTTTGGGAGCATTCATAGGTATGCCGAAAGCAATCAATGGTGCCGAAGTGGATACTCCGGTGAGTTCCATTACCTATGATATACTTGAGATTTACCAAGATGGAGCGAAAGAAATAATGTTGTTGGAAGTAAATATCGGAGCAGGTATCTGGCGCTACCGATTAAAGTCTGAATAAAAAATTTATGAGAAATATACTATCACTTTGTCTGTTGCTTTTTTTAAGTTTTGGATGCGAAGATCCAGAACCAATGAACAATCCTGGTGGAGGAGGAAGCGCATTGCCTTCCTTGAGCATTGATAATGTTACAGCTTTTGAAGGCGATTCACAAACCACTTTTGATTTTAGAGTGCGATTGTCAGAAGCAAGTTCTGATATTGTTACAGTAGAGTACAGAACAGATGGTAATACCGCTGCAGCAAATGATGACTTTGTACCTTCACTCGGTACACTCGAGTTTGAACCAAATACAACTACAAAGGATATTCAAATCGAATTGGTAACAGATACGATCAAAGAACAAGATGAAGAATTCAGAGTTATCTTGAGCAATGCAGTTAATGCTACGATCTCGTCTTCGACAGCCATCGGCACCATTCGAAATGATGATGAATTTGTTTTTGTACCAGAGGATGGATACACAACTCCTGAAAACTATGCTGGCTACAATAAAATTTTTGCTGATGAATTTGATGGTAATAATATAGATCTAGGTTTCTGGACACACGAACAAGGTGACCATGGTTGGGGTAATAATGAATGGCAGAATTATACCAACCTTCCTCAAAATTCATATATCTCAGATGGGAAATTAATCATCGAAGCCATTGATGAGGGTAACGGCGCATATTCTTCTGCTAGAATGATTACACGTGATAAATTTGAATTTACTTTTGGAAGAGTAGATATCAGGGCCAAACTTCCGTTTGGTCAAGGTATCTGGCCAGCACTTTGGATGCTAGGAGAAAATATCACAGACATTGGTTGGCCTGCTTGTGGTGAAATTGATATCATGGAATTATTAGGACATGAGTCTCATGTTATACATGGTACAGCACATTGGGGAAATCAGGGCGATGGCTTCAGTCAGTTTACTGGTAACGCATATGGTCTTCCGGGAGGCGCTAGATTCGAAGATGAATTCCATGTATTTTCTATAGTATGGGAGAATAATTCAATTGAGTGGTACCTAGATGATCAATTATATCATTCTATAAATGCCAGCACCGTTGGAAATTTCGATTATCCATTCAACAGACCATTCTTCTTTATATTCAATATTGCGGTTGGAGGAAATTGGCCAGGGTACCCTGATGCCAGCACTCAGTTTCCACAGAGAATGTTTGTAGACTATATAAGAGTGTTCCAAAAACAATAACAATTGATGAAAAGCATTGCTTCCATACTTTTTTGGATTTCTTTTTTTGCTATCATGTCTTGCAATAAGACAGCAATTGAAGAAGTGTCAAAGGTGGAAAGCTATGCTGTAAGTGAAAATACAAAATGGGTTAGGAATCTGATGGCCGATCTTACCATTGAAGACAAGGTCGGCGAAATGACTCAATTTTCCATAGATGTACTATCAGCTGGTAAGCCTTACAATCTTACAGAACCTCATCAACTCGATGAGAGGAAAATGAAAAAAGTGCTCCTCGAACTGAAAGCTGGAAGTATCCTCAATTGCGGGGGGCATGCATACACAAGAGAGCATTGGTATCACATCATGGAAAGTATTCAGGAAATCGCCACAAAGCAAAAAGCTTCTGGTATTCCGGTCCTTTATGGTATTGATGCCATTCACGGTACGAATTATACGATTGGAGCAACCCTCTTCCCTCAACAATTAGGACAAGCAAGTACATGGAATCTTGAACTCGCCGAACAGTGTGGTGAGGTTACAGCTTATGAGACAAGAGCTTCAGCCATTCCATGGGATTTCGCTCCGGTATTGGACATAGGTCGAGATGCAAGGTGGCCAAGATATTGGGAAACCTACGGAGAAGATGTACATCTAGCCTCTCAAATGGGAAAGGCTTTCGTGAAAGGCTGTCAAGGAGATGACGTCAGTGATCCATATAGAATTGCAACGACCATGAAGCATTTTCTAGGCTACAGTGTTACCTTGCGTGGAAAGGATAGAGGTCAGGCATGGATTCCTGAAAGACAATTGTTGGAATACTTTGTTCCTACTTTTCAGGCAGCGATTGATCAGGGAGCAAAAACCATTATGATCAATTCTGGTGAAATGAACGGTATCCCTGTACACGCCAATAAGAAAATTCTAGTTGATCTGTTGAGAGATCAAATGGGTTTTAAAGGATTGGCAGTGACAGATTGGGAAGATATCGGATACCTCGTTGACAGACACAAAATTGCTAAAGACTTTAAAGAAGCAATCGAAATTTCCATCAATGCAGGCATCGACATGGCCATGGTCCCAATGGATACTCTCTTTCCCGTACTGTTGAAAGAATTGGTAAAAGAAGGAAAGGTTCCAATGTCAAGAATCAATGAAGCGGTTGAAAGAATCTTGTTGGTAAAGAAAGAGTTGGGCTTGTTCGAAAACCCCATTTTTCCTTTTGAGAACTACGATAAATTTGGAGGTGAAGAACATCGCCAAATGGCATACAATGCAGCAGCTGAAAGTATCATCCTCTTAAAGAATGAAAATAATAATCTCCCTTTCGGGGAATCACCAGGAAAAATTCTAGTGACTGGACCCAATGCAGATGATCTGACAGCACTCAATGGTGGTTGGACTGGAACCTGGCAAGGCAATAATCCTGAGTATTCTACCAAAGGAAAGCAAACCATTGTCAAAGCCATAGAGGCAGAGTTCGGATCGGAGAATATCATCTTTTCTGATGGCAATGATCGAGATGCATTGATCAACCACGCAAATACAGTTGACCGGATTGTAGTATGTGTTGGCGAAAAATCATACACAGAAAAGCCTGGCGATATTGATGATTTGGATATTGATCCAAGTCAAATTGCTTTGGTGAAAACATTGGCTGAAGCTGGAAAACCTATCACCTTAATCATAACAGAGGGTAGACCTAGAATAGTGCGCGAACTGGTAGATCATGCTGACGGAATCCTACTGGGATTTTTGCCAGGAGATGAGGGTGGCCTCGCAATTGCTGATATCATCAGCGGTGAAGTGAATCCAAGCGGCAAATTACCAGTAACCTATCCGAAGTATGCGAACGATTTGGTTACTTACGATCATAAGGGTACAGATTTGGTTCATAGAGATTTTAGTAGAAATGGATTCAACCCACAATGGACATTCGGACATGGCTTGAGTTACACAACATTTGATTATAAAAATTTAAAAATAAATGCTGACTCCATAAATATGGGTCAGAGCATGGAAATATCAGTTGAGCTTTCCAATACTGGAGGATTGAAAGGTAAAGAAGTTGTTCAACTTTTCGTAACAGACAAAGTTGCAAGCATTACTCCTTCTGTGAAACGATTAAGGGGATTCAAAAAAATCGAACTGGATGCAGGTGAGGCAAAGACTATTAGTTTCAAACTGAATACTGATGATCTTTCTTTTGTAGGAATTGATAACGAATGGATCACTGAACCAGGCGAATTTACCGTTAGTATTGCAGGACTTAAAAAAGACTTTATACTGGAAAACTAAATATACAATGCGAACATCCTTTGGATGGATCGGAACCATTTTGTTCTTGTTCATCTTCCAATCTACGAATGCACAAGGGTCCTTCCTCAGGGCTCAAGGTAAATCTATTGTTAATGAAGAAGGTGAAGAAGTCATCCTCAGGGGCATGGGCCTTGGAGGATGGATGGTCCAAGAAGGATATATGCTTCAAACAGCAGGTTTTGCCAGTCCTCAACATAAAATCAGAGAAGTTATTCAAGATCTGATTGGCGAAGAAGCCACAGATGAATTCTATGAAGCGTGGCTAGCCAATCATATGCGCAAAGCTGATGTTGATTCTCTGAAATCATGGGGATTTAATCATGTCAGACTTCCCATGCATTATAACTTATACACGCTGCCCATTGAAGACGAACCTATACCTGGCGAACACACTTGGCTGGAAAAAGGATTCGAACTCACTGATAGCTTGATAAGTTGGTGTGCTGCAAACGAAATGTATGTCGTACTTGATTTGCACGCAGCACCAGGCGGACAAGGATACGATGAAGGGATTTCAGATTATAATCCTGAGAAACCTTCTCTTTGGCAAAGTGAAGAAAACCAAAACAAGACCGTTGCACTTTGGAGGAGACTCGCTGAAAGATATGTTGATGAACCATGGGTAGCAGCCTATGATTTACTCAATGAACCCAATTGGGACATGCCAGGCAACAATCAACTTCGGTTTTTATATAATCGTATTATTGAATCCATCCGTGAAGTTGATGATAAGCATATTGTCATCATTGAGGGAAATTGGTTTGCCAATGATTTTACTGGTCTTACACCTCCTTGGGATGATAATATGGTGTATGGTCCTCACAAATATTGGTCGCACAATGAGATCTCTGATATTCAATGGGTATTGACCATAAGAGACAATTTTAATGTTCCTCTTTATTTTGGAGAAACAGGTGAGAATTCAAATACTTGGTTTCGTGATGCGATCACATTATTCGAAAGTGAAAATATCGGGTATGCATGGTGGCCGTTAAAGAAAGTAGAATCAATTGCTGGTCCACTTTCTGTGACAAAATCTTTGGGTTATCAAAGTTTGCTCAATTATTGGTCGGGAACAGGTACAGAAATTACGGCCGATCAAGGTCGAGCTATATTGATGCAATTGACAGAAGATTTAAAAATCGAAAATTGCTTTTATCAGAAAGATGTCATAGATGCCATGTTTCGTCAAATTGGAACGGATGAAACCAAACCGTTTAAAAAGCATAAAGTACCGGGAAAAATCAATGCAGCAGATTTTGATCTCGGGCCAGTGGGTTTTGCTTACCATGATATAGATGTCGCAACCTATCAGGTATCAACAGGCGAATTTACGCCTTGGAACAGTGGCTGGGCTTATAGAAATGATGGTGTTGATATTGAAAACAGTCTTGATGTAGAAAGTGATATCGGTTATTCTGTGGGTTTCACCAACGAAGGAGAATGGATGCAATACACGCTTGATGAAGTAGAAGCTGGAGTGTATGATATAAAGATTAGAGTAGCTACCTCGGCAACCACTGGAAGATTTCATTTTAGTGTAGATGATGCAGATTTGAATGTACTATATTATGTTCCGGTCTCAGGAGGATTCCAAAATTGGAATGAAGTGACGATGAGAGATGTAGTATTGACTGCTGAAAATAAACATCTCAAATTCCACATTGATGGAGGTGGATTCAATGTATCAAGTTTTGAATTTGTGAAAACTGGTGAGACTGAAAGTTTGGCAACAGAATATTTGAATGCCAAAGCAATGGAATTCGATAAAGTTGAACTGTATCTCAATAAACCGATCAATGGACCATTGCCAGATTCACCAGCTGACTTTCAAATATTTGTCAATAGCGTAGAGATTCCAATTACCGATGTACAATTGGATGAAGAAAATCCAAGAACCATTCACTTTGATGTAAATTATAATTTCGATTCAGAAGATTTAATAAAGATTTCATACAACGGTTCTACCATAGAAGCGATGGATGGTACTGGTTTGCAAAATTTTGTTTTTAAAGATGTTCAAAATCTTGTACCGCGCACACATGATATTCCAGGATTGATTGAAGCAGAAGAATTTTTTGTTCAGTCAGGTGTTGAAGTAAATACAACCTCTGATGATGGAGGTGGAGATATGATTGAATTTATTGATGAAGGAGATTATGTTGACTTCAATGTCAATGTCGCAGCGACAGGTACATACACCGTTACATATCGAACAGCTGCTGCTTTCCAATCTGGTGAGCTTGAATTACAAAGGAAATTAAGTGATGGAACATACCAAGTATTGCATGCCCACGATTTCCCACCAACGGGATCTTGGGACAATTGGTCAAGCAGTTCTTCAGAAGCCATTTTGTATCAAGGGATTCAACAACTAAGATTATATTTCACAGGATCAGAATTCAATTTAAATTGGATCAATTTTGATTTTCTAAGCTCTGATGAAAATATTGAAAATGAGATAGAATTTTTTGTTGGGCCAAATCCAACAGAAGATGAATTGATTTTTAAATTAAACGAGGACAAAACGCTTGATGTACAATTTGAGCTGAAAGATGAGAATGGACGAATTATTTTCAAAAAGGACTATTCTCAGATTAACAAGATTGTCGAAATAATTTCAGTTGCGGACTTGATACCGGGTATCTACTTTGCAACAATCAAAACAAACAATGAAAAATTTTCCGTAAGGAAAATTGTAATAATAGACTAACACTAGCCCCAGAGAAAATAGTTGTGGTGACTTAACCGAATCTGATTCGGAATTAATTTAGGCTTAATGGGTTTTTGAACCTTATAATTTATTGAAATGAGAAATTTTTCAACGCCATTTCTATTAGTATCAATGATGCTAATGTGTACGTTTGAATCAATGTCGCAAACGACTCAAACTGTAACGCTTTGCTATACAGCAGGAGATTCGAATGTGCAACCTGACAGTAATACATATCAATATGATAATTATGATCCACCTCAGCCGAGTGAATCTTATTTTATAGATATACAACAGGAACCGCCAGCGGGAGTGTGTTCAGATTTGGCAGCTATTTCTATTGATTATACATTGAGTATAGGTGGACAAATTTTTGCTGTCAATGATGACCCTGATGATATGTGTGAATTCAATGGAATATTTGGAAATATTTATGTGGATTGTTCAGGCATATGTCCAGTAGAACAAGATATCTTTTCTTTTGGTGGAGGCGGTGGCGCATGCAATGCTGCAGGGACAGGGACACTCGATAGTGGAAGTTGGTCTTTTGATTGGACTAATTGTGATCCTAACGCGACAAACTCCTATGACAATAACACATCATTTTCGATGGATATTGTCCCTTCTCAATCAATCTGGCCTGATTGCCCATATGCTGATTCTGCGATTTCTGCAGGGGTAGCTGATTTGACTTTTGAGATATGCTGGAATTTCACTTATAATATTTTAGAGATACCAGATTTAGGTCCAAGCATAACGTTGGCATGTGATGAATGTGTAACAACCCCATTTGGGCCAGCACCTATATTCCCGGTTGAAGGATCTACCTATGAATGGTTTGATGATAACGGACCTATTTATTCCGGAACTTTAGAAAATTGGGGAGGAAACCCTGGCGATGACAACAACGGTCAGTTGTATCAGTTTGATGAAGGTACCTATTGTCCGGATTATTCGACTACATTGACTGTACAAGTAACAGATCCTACTGGATGCGTCACAGAAGCATTTGTTGATATTATTTATGATTGTGTGGCCTGCGTTGATCCTCTTATTTCAACAGCAGATGCACCTCAAATCTGTGCTGGAGAAAGCTTTGATCTTTCGACCATCACCATCGACGATGCAAATTCGACAGGTGCAGTATATACATTTCATAGCGCCTCTCCTGCGGATGCAACCAATGAGTTAGGCTCTACTTCTGTTTCACCAACGACCACGACCACTTATTATGTTCTTGCAACAAATGTGACATGCACAGATGAAATTCCTGTTACAGTTACTGTGTTAACTCCACCAACAGTTGATGCTGGTGCAGATATTGTCATTTGCGAAGGAGAGAGTGCTACACTTGGAGCAGATCCGATTGCTCCTGATGGAGAAGGATTAACCTATACTTGGGATGATCCAGCCAGCACTTCAGGAACATTGGATTATATGGGTGGTGGCCAAGACAATGGCCAGATAACAGTGAGTCCAACTGCTACAACAACGTATACAGTCTCCGTTGGTTCAGGTGCTTGTTCTGGGCAGGACATGGTGACGGTTACTGTAAATACGCCAGAATTACCAACATTTGCAGCAGTTGGCCCTTATTGCGAAGGTGCTACAATTCCTGCTTTGCCAACCACTTCAGACAACGGTTTTGATGGAAGCTGGTCTCCAGCCATTGACAATACAACAACAACAGAATACACTTTTACTCCTACAGCGGGAGAATGTGCAACGACAGCTACATTGACGATCACCATTGAAACAGCAATTGATCCAACCTTTACACAAGTAGGACCTTTCTGTGAAGGAGATAACATTACAGATCTACCAACCACTTCTGATAACGGCATTGATGGGGCTTGGTCACCAGCCATTGACAATACAACAACAACAGAATACACATTTACCCCAACTGGAGGTGTATGTGCTAATACTGCCACAATGACCATAACCATAAATCCATTAACTGCTGATATTAATGACGCTGCCCAAATATGTCCAGGTGCGACCTACAATTGGGCTCAAGATGGAAATGATTATACAATAGGTGACAGTCCAGTTACTTTGAATCTTTCCGATGCCAATGGATGTCCATATATGGCCACATTAACATTGACCGAATATACTGCAACGCCAGATGTGAACGATTTCGCAGATATATGTCCGGGAGCGACCTACACTTGGGCAGAAGATGGAAATGATTATACAATAGGAGATAGTCCAGTTACTTTAAATTTGACAGATGCCAACGGATGTCCGTATATGGCAACATTGACATTGACGGAATATACAGCAACACCAGATGTAAATGATGCAGCAGATATTTGTGCGGGAGCGACCTATAATTGGGCTCAAGATGGTAATGATTATACAATTGGAGATAGTCCGGTTACGCTAAACCTAACGGACGGAAATGGGTGTCCATATATGGCAACATTGACCTTGACTGAATATTTGGAAACTCCGGATATAAATGATGCAGCCGAAGTTTGTCCAGGTGCAACTTACACTTGGGCGCAAGACGGAAATGACTACACGGCTGCGGACAGTCCTGTGGTATTGAATTTGATGGATGCAAATAATTGTCCATATACGGCAACCTTAACCATTACCGAGTTTACTGCTACACCGAATATAAATGA
>JAHDDD010000136.1:9014-10398 GCA_020629535.1 Saprospiraceae bacterium | reverse complement strand
ATAATTTCGTCTCAAGCGTCAATGTTGGAATTTGTAGAAAACTTTCCTGATTGCAAACACCTTACTTCAAATCTTAGGATTGTTTCTGGAAATAATTTGTTCCCCTTGAAGAACCTTAAGAGTATTGATGGAGATTTGACTATAACACATGCACATGGTTTAAATACGCTTGAAGGATTGGAGCAAATGGAAAGAATCGAAGGTTCCTTGAACATATCACACTGTAATAACTTAAAGAATATTGACGCTCTTGCTTCACTTAAATTTATAGGACAAGATTTTTCCTTGGGGGTTTTGGATCTTTTGACTTTAGATATGAATTTTTTAAGACTGGATTCAATCGGTGGATCATTGATAATAGAAGTTGACAACTCTTGGACTACTCCTACCTTTTCATCTTTAACATATTTAGGAGGTATAATTGACATCAATATGGAGCGTGTTATTAGATTGGGAGCTTTTGAAAAGCTAGAGTTTGTCAATAAAGTCACGGTTTATAGATGTGATAAATTAAAGGACGGAGTTATTTTTCCGGAATTAATAGAAGTTGAGGAAATTCAATTTTGGTGGAACGAAGAATTAGAGCATCTAGGGCTTTTCCCAAAACTCAATTCGATTGGCACTTTGGAAATATTATCAAATAATAACTTGATCAATCTTTCAGGACTTGAAAATTTGAGTTCATTGACTAGTCTTATAATTGAACGTAATAATATAGAAAATTTAGAAGGACTTGAAAATTTAGTGAGACTGAAAGGCGATTTGATCATCAAAGAAAATCAGTATCTTACATTAAAAGGTCTTGATAATCTTATTGAAATTGAAGGTTCGTTTTTAACCGATTTGGAATTATCTTCTTTTAATGGATTGCAGAATTTAGATTCTATTGGAACTGATTTCGTAGTTGATAGCCATGAATTTGGTAATATCATTTATCCAAATTTTGATGGTCTTCAAAATCTCAGAGCTATAGGTCGTGATTTTATATTAAAATCTAAAGAGATAACAGATTTGAATCATCTCTCTAGACTGAGATATATACATGGGTCATTCCATGTTACGGAATGTGGAAAAATTATGAGTTTTGAAGGATTGGAATCATTAGAAAGCATAGGTCAAGATTTTATCATTGATACCAATGAAAATCTCGAAAGTATTGAGCAAGTTAATGACTTAACAACATTGGGAGGAAATTTGCATATTTTAAACAATGACTCTTTGAAGCTTATTTTCCGAAGCTTGAGTAGTATTGGTGGTAATCTTTTAGTAGAAGAGAATAACGAATTAGAAGCAGTAGTATTTGAAGGAATAGATTCAATAGGTGGTGATGTGATCATTTCAGAAAATCAAAATCTTGAATTACTAAGTTTGCAAAGTTTGAAAG
>JAHDDD010000136.1:0-9004 GCA_020629535.1 Saprospiraceae bacterium | reverse complement strand
TAATTGTAGTTTAATATTGAATGATATTCCTAAATTGAATTCCCTAAGTGGATTTGAATCACTGCAACTAGTTGGTCAGACACTAGAATTGAAGTATTTAGACTCGATTTTTGATTTGTCAGGTTTGCAGAATTTGGAGTCTTTTAAAAGGCTGAATATCGAGAACAATCAAAATTTACATAATATAGATGCTTTTAAATTGCAGCAACCTGCGCCGGAAAGAGTATCAGTCCGGAATAACAATTCATTAGAAAACTTAAGTGGATTGGAAAACTTTAGAGACTCAGACGCTATTCACTTCGTAGCAGTCAATAATAATGATTCTTTGGATGATTGTAATGTCGATTATATATGTCGCCTTTTAAGTGAGGGAAATCAACAGCTAACAATGTTTGGAAATCTAGAGAATTGTAACAAGGAGGAAGGGTTGCAAAGTCACTGTGGAATTCTCTCAAATTCTGAGATAGTTTCCGAGATTTTATTATTTCCAAACCCGGCAATAAATATCTTGAACATTGAAAATATAGTGAATGCAAATTATGAGATATCATCAATTTCAGGAGAGGTACTGATTACAGGAAATCTTTTCAATAGTGATATCATTGATATTTCGAATTTGCAATCAGGATTATATACAATTACTTTTTCAGCAGATGAATTCAGTAGTATTGCAAAATTTATTAAAAGTAATTAGCTTCATCCTTGATTGAGTTTGCAATGAGTAAATACATCTTTTTCACTCTGATTATTATTTCCAAAATTAGTTTAGGACAAGATTGTCTAAATGATGTAAATGTTTTCCTTAATCAAAATCAAATTGATCATATTTTAGTTGATTTTCCTGATTGCAAACAAATCAATGGGAATGTTGAAATCAAGAGTGAGGCCATTCTGAATCTAATTGGTTTTCAAAACATTGAAAAAATTGAAGGAACTTTAATCATTAAAGATTGTGAATCTCTTAATAGCTTGGAAGGCTTGGAAAGCCTAAAAGAAATAAGTGGGGATTTAATTATCGAGAGCAATTTGCAGCTAGAAAATCTGGAGTTTCTAGAAAACCTTGAAAGAATTGGAGGCAGCTTGAAAATTATATCCAATGAAGATTTGGCATTCATTGAAAAATTAAACCAACTTTCCGAAATTGGGGAAGATGTGTTCATTGATTCCAATCCTTCACTATTGTTGATTGGTGTCTTTCCAAATCTTAGTGTCCTCGGTAGGGATTTTATTATAACGAACAATTGGAGTTTAACATTTATTCATGAATGCCCCTTACTTGAAGGGATAAATGGAGATATTATTATTACTCATTGTTTTGATTTAGTAATAGCGACTTCATTTTTGAATTTGGTTGTAATAGGTGGAAGTTTGAATCTTGAATCCTTAACTGATTTGTTTTTTATTGACTTTGGCAAACTTGATTCAATAGGGGCAAACTTAAAATTAAGAAGTATACCAAAATTGGAATCATTGGAAATGTTTGAAAGCCTAAGAGAGATTCCAGGCTCTTTAGAAATCCATAGTTGTCATTCTGTTTTTTCTCTTGAAAGTTTTGAAAATGTGCAATCTATAGGTGGACATTTTGTTATCACTTTTATGAATATTCAAAGTTTTAGTGGAATCAATGATCTCGATTCAATTGGAGGGAATCTAATTATTGAAAACAATGAATCACTTATAAGTCTACTTGGATTAGGAGGAATATCTCATCTGAATGGTGATCTAAATATCCAGAACAATCAGATGCTGGTGACTTTGCAAGGAGTGCAAAATATTGAAAGAATAGAGGGAAGTTTAAATTTATCTGATCTACCCAGTCTCAATTCTCTTAATGGATTATTGAAGCTGGCATTCATTGGAGGAAATGTAAATTTAAGCAATTTAGAATTGGAGAATTTCTCAGGTTTGGATGCATTGCAAGAAATAGGAGGACAATTAGGAATAGCTCATAATAATTTTCTTTTGTCATTGGAAGGCTTAAATCAGCTTCGTGTTGTTCAGCAAGATTTAAATCTGGAAAGTAACAATAGACTTTCGCAGATTAATTTACATTCCCTTGAGACAATTAACGGAGGCCTGTCCATAATAAGGAATAGCGAACTCAAAAACTTGAATGGTTTAGAGAGTCTGGAACATTTGGAAGGTCTGCACATTGAGAGGTGTGATTCAATCACAGATGTTGAGATCTTCAGTGGAATATATTCAGAAATAAAAGATTTAAAAATTGTCCGCAGTGGGTTAAGAAGTTTACAAGGACTTAATAATATATCTCTTTCAGATACCATATCAGGAATTACATTAGAATGGAATTTCGATTTATTTGAATGTAATGTAGAGAGCATTTGTAGTTATTTAGAAAAGGAAGATTCTTCTGCATTTTTAGGCGGAAATTCACAAGGCTGCAATTCCAAATCAGAAGTTCTGGAATCATGTAAGAATGTGTCGAATTCAATTTCAACATTTAAAACTGACTTTTATGTTTTTCCGAATCCAACCAACGGTAACTTGTATGTGAAGGATGAAAGTGATTGTCATTATCGTATACTTACCACACTAGGTGAGCTGGCACAATCAGGTTATTGCATTGATGGAATGATAGATTTGACAAGTTTGCCTTATGGGTTGTTTTATCTTCAAATCGGGGATCAGAAGATTCAGCCAATCATTAGAAATTAGTATGCAGTTGGAAGAATAGATATTCCATAAGTCCGTAAAAATTTTAAAGATTATTGCCAAATATTCTTCTTCTGATCTAATTCGTATTATAAAAATCCATATACGTATCCTACCTAAATATTCGATGGTTGTTTACCATGAAAATGATTTCTGGTGTTTTTACAATTCTCATTAATTTCTAAATTTATCACCAGACATTAAGATCATTAATTAAACTTTCATTCCATGAGGACAAGTATAACCCTTTCTTTGTCATTGTTTTTTTTTGCTAAATATTTATTGCCAATCTTCTTCTGCTAAAGAATAAATATTGCCTTTAATTCCTTCCAAAAAGGAGAAAGTCATACGGACTTTCTCCTTTTTTTGTTCTTTATTTGAAGGAGCGATGATTCAGAATAATAAACAAAACCATATCATGCCCATCTTCAAACCAATGTACAAGGTCAAGCGAATCAGCTATTAAGGGCCTTGTCAGGACTACTCAGCTCTGAAAAGTTGGAGAATTTTTCTCAGAAATCCGGTCACCGAAAACATTATTATCTACTCCAAGTTCCTTGTGAAAATGTATATTTAAGTAATACATTTTACGAGAACGTTTTCGGCTTATGAATAACCAATTTGGGATAAAACTTTCACTCTACATCAACTACTTTGTATTTGCCATTTTGCTCAACAGTGTTGGTATTGTCATACTTCAAGCACAGAATTTATACGGAGTTGATGAAGTTCAGGCCAGCATTCTGGAGTTATGCAAAGACCTGCCCATAGCCTTGGTTTCGTTTCTTGTTGCGTCCTTCTTGCCAAGAATGGGATACAAAAAAGCCATGTTGATAGCACTCGCCATTGTGACCTTGGGTTGTGCTGTCATGTATTTTGGCAACGACTTCAATTCCTCAAAGATTCTCTTTGTGATGGTCGGTGTGGCTTTTGCTTTAATTAAGGTATCGGTGTATGCGACGATTGGATTGGTGACGAACAATGAAGCTGAACACAACAGTCTCATGAGTTCAATCGAAGGGGTTTTTATGTTTGGAATCACTTTCGGTTATTTTCTTTTTCCAATGTTTTTGGATGAAGCAAATCCTGGTGCATGGGTGAATGTCTACTTGGTACTAATCGTACTTTGTTTGGCCTCCTTTATTTTTTTGTTCTTTGCAAAATTTGATACGGCTGCTGAAATTCCAGGAACCAACCTTGCTGATGATTTTTATCAAATGGCCAGGCTTATGATAAATCTTCTTGTCATCGTATTTGTGATCACTGCATTCTTATTTGTCATGGTAGAGCAAGGTATTATGACCTGGCTCCCAACTTTCAATCAACGGGTCCTCGAAATACCTCCAAATCTTGCAATCATGATGACAAGTGTATTGTTTATTTCCCTCGGAGTAGGCAGATTATTGGCGGGTATTTTGGTCAAGAAGATACATTGGTTTTGGATTTTGACATTTTGCATCATCATGACCATATTGATGTTATTGTTTGTACTACCGGAAGCAATTTCATCTAAAATTTCAGGGGTAACTTCGTTAAGAGATATACCGCTTTTGGGGTATGCGTTTCCTTTGGTAGGCTTATTTTTAGCTCCAATTTATCCATTGATTAATTCTGTTGTGCTGAGTGCATTGCCCAAAAAACTTCACGGACCAATGGCAGGCTTGATCATTTTCTTCTCAGCACTGGGAGGAACATTGGGCTCAAGGGCTGTAGGATATTTATTTAAAAATGTTGGTGCAGAAAGTGCTTTCACTTATGTGGTTATTCCAATGATATTCATGTTCTTTGCACTTCTTAGTTTAAAAATATTAACTGAAAGAAACAAAAACGCATTTGAATATGAATGAAACTCCTCTTGAGATTTTTGGATCCTTGTTTGAAGACTTACACATCAATCGTGTATTGTCAGATGGAAAGTCGATCACTGATGCCATTCCGGTCAATGATCCTAAATTAATAGTGGCTGAGTATAAGAAATTGAAGAAGAAAAAGGAGTTTAATCTCAATGATTTCTTTGCAGCCAATTTTAAGATGCAAGTTGATGAGGATGTCAATTTCGAGTCAAATAAAGAACATTCACCTGACGAGCATATACGCAATCTTTGGGACCATTTGAAAAGATCAGATGAAGGGAAAGATTTAGATTTGACGCTCATAAATCTTCCTCATCCATATGTGGTTCCGGGTGGTCGCTTTAATGAAGTTTATTATTGGGATAGTTTCTTCACCATGCTTGGGCTTGGGATACACGGTCAATGGGGAATTGTTGAAAATATGCTTGACAACTTCGATTGGTTGATTCGTCAATATGGATTTATACCTAATGGCAACAGAAGTTACTTCTTGAGTAGATCACAACCTCCCTTCTACTCCTTAATGGTAAATTTATTGGCTGGAGCACAGGGTCGTGAGATCTATGATAAATACAAAATATCATTGCTGAAAGAATATCGGTTTTGGTCGGATATTGGCCATGAAGATAAGATCCATGAAAAGAGAATAGCCGAACATAGAATCAACGTATACTACGATAAGGTTAACAAGCCCAGACAAGAGATGTATGCCGATGATCTCGAATTAGAGCAAGTCGTTGGTAATGAAGAAGGAAAGCTATTTCAACACCTCAGATCTGCATGTGAATCAGGATGGGACTTTAGTTCAAGATGGTTTGCGGATTTTCAAAGTTTGGGTACTATTCGTACTTGTGATCTTGCACCTATTGATCTTCAATGCCTCCTTTTCCATCTCGAAGAAACCTTAATAAAGGCATTGGATGAAGAACAATGGGATATTGTAAGAGAACAATTGACCAGCCGGATGGAGCAAAGACGAAAGACCATTAATGAATTATTTTGGAACAAAGAAGAATCGTTTTACACTGATTTCAATATCGCTGAAAATAAAGCCGTAAATCACTGCAATCTTTCTGGCGTTTTCCCTCTGTACTTCAACATTGCTGATAAAAAGAAAGCCAAACGGGTAAAGCAAAAAATAGAAACGGATTTCCTGAAGCCCGGGGGTGTGGTTACAAGTCTTATTGATTCAGGTCAACAATGGGATGCACCCAATGGTTGGGCTCCTCTCCAATGGATGACTATTAAAGGACTTGAAAATTATGGTTTCACAAGATTGGCAGAAGAAATCGCTGAAAGATGGACGACATTGAATGAAAGCGTATATGCACAAACCGGTGCATTCGTTGAGAAATACAATGTTGAGGATTTAACCCTCAGAGCCGGAGGTGGTGAATACGATTTACAAGACGGATTCGGTTGGAGTAATGGTGTCTATGTAGCATTGAAGAAATATTTGAAAGGAGAGATGATTGCTTTAGAGGAGGAGTAGGGTTGGTTTTTAGTGAGTGGTGAGTGGTGAATAGTGAGTAGTGTTTTGGGAGGAAGTGTAGGGAAATTTTGAAATGGACAAATTTGAAATTGCAAAATATTGAATGCAGAATATGTGGAACGGTCAATATCAAAATAAAAATAGTGTACCATGTTTAGGTGTTATGTTTTATTGATGCAGATTATTGTGATGACTCAGATGTTTTCACAAGAACAGCAAGATTATTATAATGAGCAACATAGACCTCAGTTTCATTTTTCGCCAGAGTCAAATTGGATGAATGACCCTAACGGTATGGTAATATACGATGATGTTTATCATTTGTTTTATCAGTATTTTCCAGATTCTACTGTTTGGGGCCCAATGCATTGGGGGCATGCTATTTCAGATGATTTATTTCATTGGGAACATTTGCCAGTAGCTTTGTATCCGGATTCATTAGGGTATATTTTTTCTGGAAGTGCTGTTGTGGATTATAAAAATACATCTGGTTTGGGGACCAATGAAAATCCTCCAATGGTAGCTATTTTCACACATCATGATCCCGTAGGTGCAGATGAAAATGACTGTGATTTTCAATATCAAAGCATTGCATATAGCCTTGATCAAGGAAATAGCTGGGTGAAATATGAAGGGAATCCGGTTGTGCCCAATGAAGAATGTATCAAAGATTTTCGAGACCCAAAGGTGATTTGGACCAAAGACTTTGAAAAATGGATCATGGTTCTTGCAGCAGGTGATCATGTAAAATTTTACAGTTCTAAAGATTTGAGAAATTGGGAACACGAAAGTGATTGGGGCAAAGAAATTGGGGCGCACGGAGGTGTATGGGAATGTCCGGATTTTTTTCATCTTAAAGATTCTGAATCGCAAGAACGTAGGTGGGTTTTGATTTGTAGTCTTAATCCGGGTGGTCCAAATGTCTGGCACGCAGTATTTTATTGGTGATTTTGATGGCACTCAGTTCAGTCTTGATTCTCTATTTGATATTGATTTAAAAGAGAAAGGAGCGTTTTGGCTTGATTGGGGAAGAGATAATTATGCAGGGGTAACTTGGTCCGATGATTCTTGGGAGCCAGCTTCACGAAAGTTTATGGGTTGGATGTCAAATTGGGATTATGCACAAGTTGTACCGACCCAAAAGTGGCGGTCTGCCATGACTTTGCCAAGAGATATTTTGCTCACAGACTTTAAAGGCTCGCCACGATTGCGATCACCCATTGACTTTTATGAGACTGAATTAAAAGATACCCTTTGGTTTGGATTTGATGTGGAAGATGCCGAGAATGGTAGACTTGAAATTCATGATAAAATTGATGACTTCAATGGGTTGGCATCATTGAACATAAATCTCATTCCAGAAGAAATAGAAGGGAATGAAATTGGAGTTGAACTTTACAATGACATTGGTGAAAGTTACAAATGCTGGTATAATTTCAATGATCAGAAACTCTATAGTGACAGAACGAATGCAGGCAAAAACGATTTTTCAGAAAAATTTGCACGCGAGATTCATGTTGCAGAAGTTGAAAATCCGATCAGTTACGAAGTGAATGACAAAGAGCACATGCACATTGAAATGATTTTTGATCACAGTTCCGCAGAATTGAATATCAATTTTGGGAGGACTTTGATGACAGATATATTTTTTCCAACAAAAAATTTTACAAAGTTGGCATTGATTTCTGACGGCCCATTTAAATTATGGGAAGTGAGAATGACTAAGAAAAAATCCATTTGGCGAAAAAAAGAAAACAATTCTAAAAAATAGAATAACACATGGAAATCAAGCCTACTTGGTGGAAAGAGGAAGTAATATATCAAATATATCCTCGCAGCTTTAAGGATTACAATGGAGATGGAATTGGTGATATAAAAGGCATTATCACCAAACTGGATTATTTAAAAGATCTGGGAATAGACATAATTTGGTTAGGACCTGTGTACGATTCTCCCAATGATGATAATGGATACGATATACGTAACTACTACAAAATTCATGAGGAGTTCGGAACCATGCAGGATTTTGATAAATTGCTGGAAGGTGTTCACGCAAGAGGTATGCGTTTGATCATGGATTTGGTTGTGAATCACAGCTCCGATGAACATGAATGGTTTGAAGAATCAAGAAAATCTAAGGATAACAAATACAGAGATTACTATTTTTGGAAACCAGGAAAAAATGGTGGGCCGCCCAATAATTGGCGTTCATTTTTTGGAGGCAGTGCCTGGGAATTGGATGAACAAACGGGAGAATATTTCTTGCATCTGTTTACTAAGAAGCAACCTGACTTAAATTGGGAGAATCCTGATGTCAGAGAAGAGGTGTATAAGATATTAAGATTCTGGCTAGACAAAGGCATCGATGGATTCCGGATGGATGTCATTCCATTGATTTCAAAGAGATTGGATTTTGCTGATTCAGAGCTTGGTTCATTCAATGAGGTAGTGGAAAAGGTATACTCTAACGGTCCGAAGGTACACGCTTATATCAATGAAATGTATGAAAAGGTCTTGAAGCATTACGATATTATGACTGTTGGTGAAGGACCTGGAATTTCTACAGAAGTTGGGATCAACTATGTAGGTCATGACAGAGGAGAATTAAATATGATCTTTCATCTTGATCACATGTTTTTGGGACATGGACCGAAAGGTAAATTTGATCCCGTACCATATAGTTGGACCGATATCAAAAGACTATTCATTGATTGGGATGAAGCAATGGGGGATTCAGGTTGGGTAAGTATCTTTTTGGACAATCATGATTTCCCAAGATTGGTTTCAAGGTTTGGAAATGATCAAGAGTATCGAGTTGAGAGTGCAAAAATGTTGGCCATGCTTATATTGACATTGAGGGGCACACCTTGTATTTATCAAGGCACAGAGATAGGAATGACCAATGTCCATTTTGACAGCATATCAGCGTACCGTGATGTTGAGATTCACAATTTTCATAAAGAATTCACAGATGATGGTATGAGTA
>JAHDDD010000135.1:7340-10414 GCA_020629535.1 Saprospiraceae bacterium | reverse complement strand
TCGGAGAATCAATGTTGAGATAATGAATAAATGCCGATAATAAATTCTGGTAATCTAAATACTTTATGGATTCATCATCATTGATGTCTGCCATTTGCATCATGGCGTAGCGCACCCAATACAGACGAATCTCATCAGGTTATATGGATCGATTATGACAATGACGGAGACAAAGATTTATTCGTGGCAAATTACTTTGCGGCCAATAAATTATATGAAAATGATGGCAATTTGAACTTTACCGACGTCAGCGCATCCAAGGGAATCGTTACTTCCCCTGATCCAAGTTGTGGAGCCACCTTTGGAGACCTCAATGAAGATGGATTCCTCGATATTTATGTATCCAATTACGTTGAACGAAATGCATTGTACCTCTACAATCCTCAAACACAAACCTATCAAAATATTGCCTCTACTTCGGGCACTGAAAATGGCGTTCAGGCTTCCTTTTGTTCTTCATTTTTTGATTTTGATAATGATGGTGATCTTGATATCTATGTGGCCAATGACCGAAGCTTGTATCAAAATGCAATGTACATGAACATGGGCAATATGTCTTTTGTAGATGTATCCGTACCAACCACCACCAATCTTGCTGTATTCGCTATGTCAACTGCCATCGGTGACTACAATAATGATCAGGAATTTGACATTTTTATCACTGATATAGGAAACAGTCACTTGCTTGAAAATCAAATTGGAACAAACCTTTTTGAGAATGTTTCAATAGCAACGAATACACGTATAAACGCCATCAATTGGGGTGCAAATTTCTTTGATTTTGACAATGATTTTGACGAAGATTTGTACGTCTCAAATGCCAATAATAACTATAACTTCCCCAATGTTTTATGTGTAAATAACGGGGCAGGAGGCTTCGATAGACCATTGGATTTATCAGGTGGATTGGCAGGTATTGATACCATGGGCGCTTATATCAACGCCATCCTAGATTTTAATAATGATGGTAAACAAGATATTGCGGTATCAGGTACAACCAATACCGGCTTCTTCCTATTTTCCAATCATCACAATACAGACAATAATTTTATCAAACTTGATCTTACAGGAGTGAATTGTAACCGTGATGCCTATGGCAGTTTGATAGAACTTAGTATGGGCTCAACGACCAAACATATCATGACACATTCCACCAATGGTTATCTCAATCAAAACTCAGATATCATTACCATTGGCTTAGGCACCAGTACATATATTGACCAAATAACGATTGACTGGGGTCTTACAGGATACCAAGATGTAATAAGCGGACAAGATTTAACGATCAATGCCATCAATTATATTACGCAAGGAACTGGTGTGACAGGCAGTAAAGGGACCAATCTCTGTTTGTATTTAAATGAAGTTGAAATTGATCCGATTCCAGATCAATGTTATGGATCTGTGATACAAACCAAATCATCTTCATTGATAGAATCAGGACATGATGTAAAATTTACCTCACAGCAAGAAGTCCTTCTTGAGCAAGAATTTGAAGTAAAATCTGGGGCTGTTTTCCATGCATTTATTGATACATGCAATAATTAGAAATCCACAAAAAAATAAGTCTTTTCATCTTTGAATTTTAGTTAGAATTTACAGTAGAAAAAATTTATATATAAAATTCATATTTATAATTCACAGAAAATGAATTTTCTATATTTGCGCTCGCCCATGCACAATTACAAGTCCTAATAAATCAGAAAACCCAACGATGCGATTAAGATTACTTTTCTGTGCAATCATTTGTCCGCTTCTATTACATGCTCAAGATTACTTTCCTCAACACATACAGTTGGAGGTTAATGGTTCATTCGGAAGCAATTTGCTTTTCGGTGGAGGAGGAGTGAGTTGCATAGATTTTAATAG
This sequence comes from Saprospiraceae bacterium, assembly GCA_020629535.1. Classification (GTDB taxonomy): domain Bacteria; phylum Bacteroidota; class Bacteroidia; order Chitinophagales; family Saprospiraceae; genus JAHDBF01. The sequence goes on along the minus strand of JAHDDD010000135.1, from coordinate 8,545 downwards.
AGATGGATATGACGATCTCAGCTTTGCAACCCAAAACGGACAAGATATAATGTTCTTTATGAACGAAGGACACAAGTTTACGCAAGTCACGTTTCCAGGTATTTCAAATACAAATGAAAACAATCAATTGCTCTGGATCGACTATGATGAAGATGGAGATTTAGATTTCTTTGCCACCTCTTTTAATGCAGCCAACAGATTGTATGAAAATGATGGCAATTTTAACTTCACAGATGTAACTGTAGCAAGAGGCCTCCCATTGACAGTAGAACAAACATACTCTGCCAATTTCGGAGACTTGGATAAAGATGGTGACCTAGACTTGTATATTGGTAATTATGGAAGTCCAGGTGCATCCAATCAATTTTACCGATTCAATCTGGCCACAAAACAATACACTGACATCACATCCACCACAGGATTAGGCAATGGTCTTCGTCAGACTTTCGCATCAGCATTCTTTGACTTTGACAATGACAATGATTTAGATATTTACATTGCCAATGACAGAGCAGACTACGAAAATAGTTTGTACATGAATCTGGGCAATATGGTTTTTGTAGATGTGTCAGTTCCCAGCAATTCCAACATTGCCATCAATAGCATGAATACAGGAATTGGCGATCCTGACATGGATGGTGACTTTGATATATTCGTTACCAATATTGGTCAAGCAGCATTCTTGAGAAACAATGGTGACAATACATTTACCGACGTTGCCTCGACCAATGGAACCAGCTTAGACCGATATTGTTGGACAGGCAGCTTCATTGATTATAACAATGACAGATATGAAGATTTGTATGTTTCAACCTTGCAGTCACCATTGATTTCTACTCCGCAACTCAACGCCTTTTTTGAAAACCAGCATGACGGAACATTTACCGAACCTTTTTATACTTCTGATGGACTTGCTGGAATGGACACATTGACCAGTTTTTCCAACGCCATTTTGGATTACAACAATGATGGAAGGATGGACATCGCAGTCAGCAGACAACACGACCCGTTCGTACTTTATTCAAACCACGAGGAAACCTTAAACAATTTTATAAAGCTTGACTTAAAAGGGACATTGTCAAATACAGATGCCTTAGGTGCAAAAGTTGAAGTCATCGTTAATGGCCAAACTTCTCTCCACATGAAGCACAGTGCTGTGGGATATCAAAGTCAACATTCTAATTATTTGAATATTGGGATTGGTG
>JAHDDD010000135.1:0-7330 GCA_020629535.1 Saprospiraceae bacterium | reverse complement strand
CAGGTCATCATTCATTGGCCTTCTTCGACTGGTACTCAAACGATTGCTGGTTCACAATTTTTGATCAATGCCATGAATACTGTGGTCGAAGGCACAGGAGTTACAAATCAGAGAAGTCTTGAGATTTGTATGAACTATCATGAAGTTTTGGTAGATCCGATCCCATCCCAAGTGTATGGTGCACAAATCAATCTCGACTGTGCCACAAGAGTTAAGAATTTTTCAAATGTCCGTTTCCATGCCGGTCAAAGTGTCGAACTAGATCCTGGCTTTGAAGTAGAGAAAGGAGCGATTTTTCTTGGAGAAATTGAGCCATGTAGCAACTGATTTAGTATATTGGTAATGAAATACTTTTCAATTATCAACCTAACTTCCAATGGTCAGAGCTTTCATCTTCTGTCTATTCTTCAGCATTTCAGTCAATGGTTCTGCGCAGGAATTCCATTCCCAATCAGGAAACATTAATATTTCAGGAGACTTCGGTCAAAACATCAATCTTGGTGGAGGTGGGATAAGTTGTGCAGATATCAATCAAGATGGCTATGATGATCTAACGTTTGCGTCTGAAGTTTCTGATAGCGTTCATTTCTTCATCAATCATAAAAATAAGTTTGTAAAAACCACTTTTCCAGGCATTGATCATGATGGAGAATCCAATCAAGTATTATGGATTGATTATGACAATGATGGAGACAAAGATTTTTTTGTGAGCTCATTTTTAGCGCCAAACAGATTGTATGAAAATGACGGCAATTTCAATTTCACCGATGTCACAGAAGACATTGGCTTACCTATCATTGATAATGAGACGCATTCCGCTAATTTCGGTGATTTTGACAAAGATGGTGATCTCGATCTTTACATTGCAAATTTAAGTACACGTTACCAAAACGAGTTTTACGAATACGACCACGTTAATAATCAGTACATTGATAAAACCGTTTCTTCTGGTCTTGCCAATGGGTTGAGACCTTCATACGCTACCGTCTTCTTTGACTTCAATGATGATGGCCTTCTCGATATTTATGTTTCTAACGATAAATCCCCAGAGAACACATTGTATATGAATGTTGGTGGGTTACAATTTATTGATGTCTCCGTACCTTCTGCAACGAATATTGTTGTTGATGCTATGAATGCAGGATTGGGAGATCCCAATCTAGATGGCGACTTCGATATTTACGTAACCAATATTGGCAATGCAGCCTATCTGGAAAATCAAGGAAACAATACTTTCATTGATGTTGCTACATCAAATGGTACCGCTTTAAACAGATATACCTGGGGAGCAAATTTCTTTGATTTTAACAATGATAGGCACGAAGATCTTTATGTCTGTGCCGTCAATTCCAACTTTATTTCGAATCCAAATCAAATCAATGCCTTTTTGGTCAACAATCAAGATGGTACTTTCTCAGAACCATTCTATAATACCAATGGTCTTGCAGGTATGGATACCTTGGAATCATTCACAAATGCAATGTTGGATTACAATAATGATGGGAAGATGGATATAGCATTGAGCAGACAAGAAGATCCATTTGAGTTATATTCCAATCATCACCATACAACAAACAATTTTATAAAGCTCGATCTAAAAGGCATTGATGCCAACAATTTCGGAATTGGCTGTCTAGTCAAAACGACCATTGCAGGTGTGACGTCGCATCATATCAAACATTGCAGCATAGGATATCAAAGCCAACATTCCGACTACCTCCATATTGGACTCGGCAATGCCAGTTCCATCGATCAAATTGAAATATATTGGCCATCTTCAACAGCTTGGGAGACCATTGCAGGCAGTAGTCTTCTGATTAACGGTATGAACGTAGTTGAAGAAGGCAATGGCGTTATTGATCAATTTGATCTTAATATTTGTAAAGATGAACATCAAGTGGTTGTCAACCCAATCCCTTCCCAAATCTATGGTGCCCAGTTAAACCTCAACTGCGCCACCTTGGTCAAAAATTATTCAAATGTTCATTTTCATGCCGGTCAAAGCATTGTCCTAGAATCCGGATTTGAAGTTGAGCAAGGCGCCGAATTTCAGGCAGAAATAAGTGGTTGTAATTGAAGTTTAGAGTGATTCATGAACCTTGAGAGGGATTTTTCTTTGACGAAGTGATTATTGCGCGCTCAGAAGGACAAGTGTCGTTGCGAATACTACCAATTCGGTCAACACAGATTCATATTCTAAACTCATCCTAATTTGAGCCCATGATAATCATCTCGCTTCTCAGTTCTCGCATCGTGCTTCGTCCCCTAAGAAACATCTCGCTTCTCAGCTCTCGCCTCTCGCTTCGCCTCCCCAATTAAGTCAAAGAACGAACAATTTCGGCCCAAGCCGAGAAATCCATCTCACAATCAGGGTTCTTTTTTAACTATTTTTCTATCTAATATTTTCGAATATTAAATTATTTTCACCCCAACAACTATGAGAATCCTAATCCAAGCTTCACTCCTTGTATTTATCCCATTTCTTGGGATTTCCCAGCAATTCTTTCAACAAGAAGACAATCTCTCCATAAATGGTCAATATGGCGTTGACATATTCTTTGGAGGAGGTGCCGTTAGTTTCGCTGATTTTAACGGCGATGGCCTAGATGACCTTACTTTTGGGACTCAGACCGGATGGGACCTGGCATTTTTCTTGAATAAAGGAGATCATTTCGAAAAGTTGGTTCCTCCTCCAATTGACTATACATACGAAACCAAACAGGTGCTTTGGATTGATTATGACAATGATGGTGATAAGGACTTTTTTGCCACTTCTATTGATGGTCCAAACCGCATGTATCGCAACAATGGCAATTTTACATTCCTAGAAGTTACCGCAGCAATCGGACTGCCAACAGATGTGCATATGTCGCATGGAGCAAATTTTTCAGATATCAATAAGGACGGATTTTTAGATGTCTATATATGCAATTCAGATCATCAAACCAATGGATATTCAAACTTCATGTATATCTGGGACCAGAGCTCAAATCAATACATAGATTATACAATTGCATCGGGAACAGGCAATGGCGTACGTCAATCCTTTTGTTCAGGATTTTTCGATATGGATATGGATGGTGACCTTGATTTATATGTCATCAATGACCATTACTTTTTTGAAAACTCCTTGTACATGAATTTAGGTGCTGGCAATTTCGTCGACGTATCTGTTCCTTCAGGAACAAATGCTTCTATTGATGCTATGAATGCTGGCATTGGAGATTATGACAATGACGCAGACTTTGACATCTTTATCACAAATGATACCCAAGCCATTTTGTACCAAAACAACGGTGACAATACATTTACTGATGTAGCAGCTTCGGCCAATACGTTGATCAATCAATGGTCCTGGTCTGCTAATTGGATTGACTACGACAATGATCGTGACCTAGACCTGTATGTGTCAACAGAAGAAGATGTAAAGCCCAATCCTTTTCTTGTGAATTTGGGCAATGGTACATTTGTGGAACCGCTGGCATCAAGCGGAGGTTTGGCTGGCAACGATATCATTCAATGCTTTAGCAATGCACGCGGAGATTTCAACAACGATGGAAAATCTGATTTGATGATTAGCCCGCAGTGGCCTGGTCCTTTCAGACTCATGTGTAATCATGAAGAAACGACCAATAATTTCATCAAGCTTGATTTAGAAGGAGTGAATTCTTCCAAAGATGCTTATGGCGCATTGATAGAATTGTACGTTAACAACTCAAAAAGAATTTATCACAAACACAGTGCGATCGGCTATCAATGCCAAAATTCAGATGTATTAACTTTAGGAATTGGAGCTGCAACAGCCATCGATTCTATTGTCATAAAATGGCCTTTTGGAAACAACGAAGATGTAATTTATAATTCTTCTGTTCTGATCAATGGCACAAATCTTATCAGAGAAAATGCGGGAGTATATAGCAGTTATTACAATCCACTTTGTTTACCTGTGCATGATGTCATGGTGGATCCTGTGCCTAGTCAGACCTATGGAAGTAGTTTGATAACTGAATGCAATTCTCTTGTCATCGATGGTAGCAACGTACTCTTTCAATCCCAAAATGAAGTGCTGCTTACAGATGGATTTGAAGTAGAACAAGGTGCCATGTTTGAAGCAGAAATAGAAGATTGTGGAAATTAAAAAATGAAAAAGGCAATACACATATTATATTTTTCTCTAATATGTTCAATGGTTTTTGCACAACCATTTTATCAACAAAACAACAATGTCGGTCTAGGTGGTTCGTATGGCCCTTCCAGCATTATTGGTGGAGGAGGAGTAAGCTTTGCAGATTTTAACAACGATGGATTGGACGACTTGAGTTTTTCAAGAATCAATGGATACAATGCCATGTTCTTTCAAAATACAGGTTCTTCTTTCGTTCCAATCACTTTACCTGGAGTAAATAATACCACAAACAAAAAACAAATTCTCTGGGTAGATTACGACGATGATGGTGACAAGGATCTTTTTATCGCCGCCTATGGTGCACCCAACAGATTGTATCGGAATAGCGGGTCCATGAGCTTTATCGATGTCACGGTTTCATCAGGATTACCTCTCACAAATTATGAGACATTTGGAGCAAATTTCTCCGACATCGATGGTGATGGTACGCTCGAACTGTACGTCACAAATTACAATACAGCGAATCAGATGTATTCATACAATCCGATTGCCGGAACATTTACCGATGTCACTGCTACAACAAATACAGGTAACGGTAATCAGTCTTCATTTTGTTCTGCATTTTTCGATTATGATATGGATGGTGACCTTGATCTTTATGTCATCAATGACCATTATACGGAACAAAATACCATGTACATGAACATGGGCAACGGTACGTTCGTAGATGTTTCCGTGCCTACCATGAGTAACATAGCCATCGATGCTATGAATGCTGGTATTGGTGATTACGATAGAAATGGTTTCTTTGATATTTTTATCACCAATTCGATCACTGCAGCATTGTTACAAAATAATGGGAATAGCACATTTACTGATGTGGTTTCTTCCGCCAATACGCCGGTGAATGCATGGGCATGGTCTGCCAATTTCATTGATTATGACAATGACCGTGATGAAGATATCCATGTGTGTTCTGAATTTGCATCAGGTAGTCAACCGAATCCATTTTATGTCAACCAAAATAATGGAACATTTTCAGAGCCTTGGGCTTCTTCAGGAGGCCTTGGAGGCATTGATACCAAATCTTCATTTGTCAACGCAAAAGGAGATTTCAACAACGATGGTAGATATGATATCGCCATCAGTCATAAAGGGACCATTCCATTTAGTTTGTATTCAAACTATGAAGATAACAACAATAATTTCGTGAAAATTGAATTGAAAGGCACCCAATCTCACACGGAAGCTTATGGTACCATGGTCGAAATGTGGATCGGAGGACAAAAAACAATCCACCAAAAACATTGTGCTGAATCTTTCCAATGCCAAAATGGAGACGATCTCATCATCGGTATCGGAACTGCCACAGCGGTCGATTCTGTCAGAGTGCATTGGCCATTTGGCAATAATACGGATCTTATTCAGGGAAGCTCAATATTGGTGAATGGCCTTAATCAAATCACGGAAAATATAGGCCTGACCCAAACTACATATCAACACCTCTGTAAAAGTGTACACAACGTAATGGTTAATCCAGTCCCTTCTCAAAAGTATGGAGCACAATCTATTCTCAATTGTTCCAACCTTGTTACTGACAATGCCAAGGTCATCTTTCAAGCCCAAAATGAAGTCCAATTAGATCCAGGTTTCGAAGTTACCATCGGTGCCGAATTCCTTGGAGAAATCAACCAATGTGGGAACTGAGGTTTTTCGTTTCAGTTTTCAGTTCTCGGTTATGAGTTTCAGATTTGAAAGTGTTGACGATGAGTTTAATCACAGTGACCACCGATACTCTCCTTTCTACACTGTTACAACCACCCCGTCTTCCACTCAAAACTCACTACTAACCACTAACCAAACCTACCAACCCCGATACCTCGGCGGCTTAATACCTTTGATACGCAAATAGACAGCCAATTGGGCGCGATGATGTGTTGCATGATCTTCCATCAATTGAAGGATTTTTCTCACATTCATCGGACCGGCAAAAAAGTCGACCTTCGTATTTAAATGATGAGCTTGCAATGACTCAAGTGTTAAGGTCACATAATCGTATGCATCAGCAGTAATCGAGGTCAATTCTTCTTTTGACGGATCTATGGTTTTGAGATCATTTTCAAAACCTGCACCGCCCAAATAATCTCCTGAAAGCCAGATCATATTTTGGAGAATATGAATACTCAACTTTTTGAAGCTCATCTCTTCTTCAGTAGGTTTGTAATCATATTCATCTGCAGGCATGGCCTCCATGACAGCGAGTGTATACTCCTTTGAATTCTTCCATTTTTCAATATAATCAGCTAAGAAATCAGAATTCTGTTGACCATGTACTATTGAAATGGATATTATTAATACCAAGTATGTCAGAAAAAATCTCATAACCACGTTATTTTTAACAATATAAAATTTATAAACCAAGTTTCGGTAGTTAATTTGAGTTTCAGATTTGGCACGTAACCAATAGAATCTCAAAATAAAAGATCATAATATAATGTTCGACTGAGCTCAGCATAGCGTTTTTAGCTTTGGTTTTTGTGAGGTAGACAAAAATTGAAGATTAATCAAAACAAGTAAGTTCAGAAACTTGAGTTTATAATATGTATTAATCGGGTTTTTGCATCTTTGTGATTCAATTACCGAAACTAAAAGATTATGAAATTGAATAAATTCCTACCCTTATTGGCGATTGCCATCTTTTTGTTTTCCTGTGCCGATCCAAAGGCCACGGATGCTCCTGCGACTAGTAGAATAGAGGAGAAGAGAGCAAATGCCAAAACCGTTCAGCCAACAGCTACCAAATATGATGATAATTTACCTGATCCTTGCTCTCTATTGACAACCCAAGAAATTGCAGCAGTGATTGGAGACGAAGCTCAAAGTATCTCGGTAAAAGATGGCTCAAGTTTGAAAAATCCACATGTGAGATCATGCTTTTTTAGATGGACACATGATGATATGCCAAACAATGGCGTCCTGGTTCAAATCCAAAATAATCCGATTCCTGAGGAATTTCCAGATTGGGCAAAGACATTCATACCGTCAAAATTAAAGAGCGGTGAAAAGACGTTTGGCAGTGGAGACGATCAAACATATAAGTACAAATCTTTTACCGCTGGAGATGAAGGTGCATATAGTTTTGAGATGGCAAAGTACTTCTGGAGATCAGGAGATCAGGTTTTTATGCTTGCATTTAATCTACCT
>JAHDDD010000134.1:10016-10455 GCA_020629535.1 Saprospiraceae bacterium | reverse complement strand
AATTCGTAAAAAGTAAAGTCCGCTGGGAACATTTAGTAGATTAATATCATGTTCATGTTCCTCATTTTTTGTTACAATAATTCCATTTATGAATACTTCCCCTGTGTTAGAAACGAGAGAGAACTCAAGCTCTTTTACTATTTCTGATTCCATTTCAGTCAATAATAATCGACAGTAATCATTGGTTGGATTTGGTGCTATATTAGCTTCAAATCCAACCTTAGTTTGGTCATTTATTTTGAGATTAGTATTTAGTACTTGTGTAGTGGAAATGTACATACTTCGATAAGTGTCATTTCCAGTGAAGACTTCGTCATTAATTTCTATTTCATTTAGATAATTACCTGTGTAAAAAAGTTTGTTATTAGAAACCAAAAAATCTTTGTTTTCTGTGTCATTTTTGTTGAGGGTAAACACCATTTTCTGACGTTCTACATCG
>JAHDDD010000134.1:0-10006 GCA_020629535.1 Saprospiraceae bacterium | reverse complement strand
GTCATTAATTTCTATTTAGCTAATTACCTGTGTAATAAAGTTTGTTATTAGAAACCAAAAAATCTTTGTTTTTCATTTTTTTTTAAACACCATTTTCTGACGTTCTACATCGAAAAGAAATGCTCTTGAAATATTCTCTGCATAACTTTGGGAAGTTTCACCTGGAATAGTCAAATCTTTACTGAAAGAGCCATCAAAATAATTTTTGCCATTCTCGTAATTAAAATTATTTATTTTAATATCCTCGCTGGAAGACAAAATCAGGTTAACGTCAGAATTTAACCTGAGTTTGTTATTCATCTTAATATAAGCGATGTTATAATTATTAACAGGATTGACAAAGCTAGACTCAATTTGAAATGCCGTCTTAAACTTCGCGATTAGTTTTAAATCTGATTGATTCGCTAAAAGCTTGATTTGGCCAACATCTAAAATCATATGATTTTTTATGTTTCCATCTTTATCTAGCCGGATAACAAAAGAACCCTTACCTTGGTCAACAATTACTTCGGTGCCAAACTTTAAGCCATCATGAAATTTACCATAGACAAAGTAATCTTTATTGAGACTTTCAATTCCTTGTAAAGTGGCATTAGAGGTCAATATTTTCTGGATTTGGTCTTCTACTATCATTACTAAAAAACCATTTTGACTATCGACCTTTTCAATGTATTTAATATTGTTGATCTTTAATTCTTTTTCAAAACTTCCAATAGCCATTATGTTGTTTTCTACATTACTGGTCATTCCTATAAGGCTTTGGGTCTCTTTGCCACCAAAATGAAATATACTAAATGGGTCCCCTTTGGGATCATATTTAACTAAATAACCATCTTTCCCATCTAATTCATCAACTGGGTAATCATTGAACCAATTATTTTCACTTAATGGCAAGCTCCCATAAGAGAAACAATTTCCAAATTTTTCATACATATTAATTTTGTGAATTCCTGTTAATCTAATGTCATTTTCTAACTTCAAGGAATTGGCATCATACTCCTTTACAAAAGTATTTGAATCGGGAAGAGTAATACCCGAAACAATAATCCTTCTTTTACCCCCCTTATTAATATTCATAATACTCAATGGATCTTCACCAACTAAGCTTCGATCACAAAACCGACCACAATCAGAAGTGAACGTGAATGGGTCACAGATTCGTTGAGGCCAAAATGGCCATATAACCCAGCCAATTGTTTTACAACACTCAAATTCATAACTGCATACACCATTTCCATGATCAGTTGACCCCAAGCATCTTGGTGCAAATTGTTCTACCTCAATCAATCCAGCATTTGCAAAAGGACAATTTGCAAACCATCTGCATGTTGGACTGTCAAATGAAATAATATGATCCATGTCCCAAACTAAACCTCTCGTATCTGATCCAATCGGCAAAGGCATCCATGGGGAATTTCGAATTGTTCCATCTTCACAAATTTGTTCCATAAAGCAAGCTGTTGGTTTCCAACCAATTCGAATGAGAGGACTTTGATTAAAAGAGTTGACCACCTGGTCTCTGCACACTTCATTCCGTACACAAACTAGATTGTTAAAAAGTATTATGTCACCATCAAAAGTTTCTTGTTCTACAGGCACGGTAAAAGAGCTATGCACAATTTCGATATCGGTACTAGTAGCCACATTAACACAGCCTTCAACTATTCCACAACCATCTGTGGAAATAGTTACACAATATTCGCCTGCAATCAAGTTGTCATTAATTGACCCAATAGCTCCATTACTCCACTGAATCGAAATAGGGCTATATCCGCCTTTAAGTGAAACACTTACAGATCCATCATTTGTACTTGGACAGGCTTCAACCGAGTTAAAATCTAATATACCAGGACCACATGGCAAAATTTCGAAGCAAAGATCTTCGGATTGACAGCCATTAGTAACTTCAACGCAATAGGTTCCAAATTCAAGCTCTTCAATTACTAAGCTATTGCTTGCAAAATTGTTTGGTCCAGACCAATTTATTACAATGTCATTTGTTTGACCTGAAATTGATAAACTAATTTTCTTATTTTCAGAATCAGGCATTCCTGTAACAACGAATTCGGTTGGAGTGCCAAATTCGAAACATGATTCAAATTGTTGTAGGTTAGAACTGAAGGTAGTAACATTACAACAACAAATTTCAAATGACTTGGAAATTTCACATGTACCATGCTTAACTGTGCATGTATATTCCCCGACACAGAGATCAGATATTACAGAATTATTAGAATTAAAACCGTTAGGTCCACTCCAAGAAATTGTGTATCCTGCTGGCGCCGTAATACCAACATTCAATTCACCATCGCAAGATTGACTTGCAGTTGAACCCGGCACGTCTGCTTCTGCTTCTGCACATTGGGTAACATTTTGCTTATCTAACAGGGTAAGATTCACACATGAACAAGCAAAATAGGGGATTGATTTTTCGATTGTACCGCATAATGCATCTGTAACTATTGCTCTGTACCTCCCACTTTCCACTCCACAAAGATCCTCGGATCCATCATTTCCGTCAGAATCAAAAATAGGCCATCCATTCACCGTTACGAAATCGCTTTGATTGGGGTCCCACTTTTTCCATTCAACCTCAAATGGTGGAAATCCTCCAGAAATAGTTAAATCTAAACAATCACGTTCGCAATCAACTTCAATATTCAAAATGTCTTGCGCTATTGCATCTGAACAAAATAAAAGGAATAACATCATTCCTAGTATTCTTGATGATAAATTCTTTATACAAACTATTCTCATATTTGATATAGATATAGGATTAATAAATTATTAGAAATGCTAAGTGAATTTATTTAGATAGAATTGTAATCAGAAAAAATTAGTCGGTAAATTTTATATTGTTAATTAACATATTTAGTGACTTTAATATACGTCGTGCTTTTGTGTGAACATATACTTGCATACGTTAAACGGAAAAGTGTGCTGATAAGGATCGGCTGGAGTTTTTATTCTCAAATCGCCCGATTTAAAAGCGTTATTATGACAATCATGGCGCTTACCTCAGATCGTCATTGTTGCTGGTTGCACTGAAGTGGATCTTAAAGACGCCTCCGGAGAATTCTATGCAAGATTTACCTTGTCATATATAATTGCCCCAAAACAAAAATAGCTTGAACGGGAGATATCCATCTTGAAAACTCAAAGCAGCTTTTGAGATCAAATTATAAGGCAAAAAAAGATGGTAATAATGGTTTTCAGGCCTTCCGTCAGGCAAGTACAAGAACTCTCGCTTCTCGCTTCTCGAATCTCGCTTCTGATAAAAGAAAAAATAACCAAAAAGTCATTTTTTCTGGTTTAAAGGGTACTGGATCAGGTTAATCCAACACGCTCTCAGAATGTATCTTCTCCACAAAAAACATCTGCATTTTGCCTTTCCCTTTTACATCTACATCTCCCCTTGAATCAAATGACAGTTCTTTTTGATTTTTAATGAGTGAATATGTTGCTTCACTGATATTGACCATTCCGGTGTGACTGTTGGTTTCCATTCTTGAAGCTACATTGATCGTGTCTCCCCACAGGTCGTATTGGAATTTCTTCAGGCCTACTATTCCTGCGATAACGTTACCGGTGTGTATGCCGATTCTCATCTGAAATCTGGAGCCAGCAAGATCAGGAATTGCCTTTCGCCTATCTTCGACGAAGGCCTGCATTTCAAGGCCTGCTGCTACCACTCTTTTTGCCGCTGTAGCAGGGTCATCATGCATCCCTCCAGCACACATGTATGCGTCGCCTATGGTTTTGATTTTTTCTACATTGTTTTTTTCCATGATTTGATCAAATGCCTTGAAGCAAATATTCAATTCTTCGATCAAAACATCAGGTGTCATTTTTTCAGCTTTGGAAGTAAAGTCCACCAAATCTGAAAAAAGCACGGTCACATTTTTATATTCACGTGCAGCAACTTTGCCTTTCGCTTTTAATTCGTCCGCTACTTCAACAGGAAGTATATTGAGAAGTAATTCGTCAGATCTGTCTCTTTCTTTCTGAATGGCAATTCGCGAATTACGGATCAATCTTATTCTGAGTATTGCTCCAATGAGCAAGAAGCTCAATATTGCACCAGCGAATAAGAAATTTTTCCTTTGATGTTGTCTTTTTTCCTCAACTGTTAGCAATGCTTGTTTCGCAAATTCTTCTTTTTTCTCACTTTCATATTGAGCTATACTCTTGACCTTCTTTAGACGCTCTAATGAGTCTGATAGATAAATGTGTTGACCTGCATATTCAATGGCCAAATCAGAATTGTCTTCGTTTGCATAGAAGTAATAAAGCTCTTTCTGATATTTATTGACCAATTTTAAAATATGAGACTCGCTGGCCACATCCAAGGCTTTCAGCAGATGACTTTCTGCTTTCTCTAAGTTGCCTTTTGAACTGAAGTACTTATAGTATGTATAATCCAATTCGAAATCTCCCGCTTCTCCATTCATCGAAAGACTGTTTTTATTCTGAATGGAAGAAGCTTGCTTTAAATATTGAAGAGCGAGAGCAGGTTGTTCTTGAATGATATAAATGTCTGCCATTTGAAGAATGGCATTAGCACGAAAGACTTTTTTTATTCTTTTCTCATCTCCCAACTTTTTTACTTTAGATGCATGTTCTAAAGCACTGATGAATTCACCTTTCTTCTTATAGATTTTGCTTAGGATCAATTCTGAAAACGCAAGAAATCCAAAAGCGTTATTCTTTTCAAGAATATAAATCGCCTTGTTAAGATATTCAATGGCTTTGTCTTCGTTGCCCCATGAACGATAACTGTCTCCTATACACGCATACAATTCACCCATCATTTTAGGTTCAGTATTTTCATCTAATAGTTCTGTTGCTAGAAGAAGATGTTTGATGGCTAAATTATAATCTCCAGCAAAAAAGTAATTACCTCCCAACACATAATGGCAAGTCGCCGCACTTTTTGCCGGACCATCAGTTTCATACTTTGACAATTTGTTTTTGTAGTATTTAACCATCTGAAGGTTCTTACTAAACTGTCTATAGAAAATTCTGGCGGATCCCAATGGACTGTTCATGCCCATCAGCCTTTGATCCTGGTCAAGCAGATCTATATACTGATGCATCGATTGCAATGCCTCGGTTTCGTTTTTACTTTCCAAGGCAATCAATGCAGATTCATATACTCTGTACTTATCAAAATCAGGTGTATCCCAATTTGGATCTTTTTTTAATTCGGAAATGTATTTCTTATTCTCAATTGCAAATGGAGTGATTTCAAGATACTCTTGTAAATTACTCTGTCTTTCAGAAGATGAGACTTCTGAGTTGAGCAAATTAGATACATGTGATTGACTATATTCTAATTTACCTATTTGTCCGAAAAGAAGACTAGGGAAAATCAGGAGAACTATTGATAAAATTCGTTTCAAGGTATAACAGATTGAATTCAATGGGGTTGATAGTTTTCAACAGCGTGCCCTTTGCAAAACAAATGAACACCTAATCCTGAGAATCGTGAAAATATTATGGATGGGAATGCATTTTCAATCTACTGACGAATGTTAGTTCTTATAGAGTTAGTTGACAATTCGAAAAAAAAAATGAAAATCACATTCAAAAGTGATAACATATCGAATGCATTGACAATCAACTCATGTATATTTGAAATGTTATGCCTGAATTAAATCACATAGGAAATTATGAGATTCTTCTTCAATTGAACCCGGAGAGGAATTCGCGGACTTACAAAGTCAAACACAAATTCACCAACGAAATTCTTGCTTTGAAACTCGTTTTTACCGATGATCAAAAATACATCGATGAACTCGATAGTACATTCAAGAAATTGTCAAAAGGATTTTCAAGACTTAAGAGTCCTTACATCGCCAATTTCAAGGAATACTTTGTCACGGAAGTGGAAGGAGAGCAGTGCTTTGCAATAGTGATTGACTTCTTCCCCGGAAAAGAACTTTCTTCTGTCTTGTTGGCAGAAAATTCCGACATTTCGAAAGCGCAACTTTATACGATTTTTGATAATATCAGTTCAGCCATTGAAGAGGCTCACGGTATTAACATCGTTGATGATCATGGAATAAGTTCAACTGGTTTTCCACATGGTGATGTGATGCCAAACAACATTTTGATCAATGATCAGAATCAAACCAAGTTACTTGATTTTAAACTTTCAAATCGCCATACATTTTCAGAGGAAAAATTAAAAAGCAGAAAGTTTACTGACGTAGTGCCCGAACAACGTGAAAGCAATGTAGTCTCTAAGTCTTCTGATATTTTTCAATTAGGATTTCTATTGAATTTTCTTTTTGCAGAAAATAGAGCAGCTTACGCTGAATGGCAATTAGAAAAAAGAGACAAGAACGAAATCAAATCTTTTTTGAGAAACGATCTGGCTGCAGATGAAAAAAACAGAATAGCAAACGCCATATTTCAATGCACAAGAGAGAATCCGAAAGATAGAATCAATGAAATTGGTGATATAATCCAACTGGTCAACGCTCCTAAAAAAGAAAAAAATAATAAAGCTCCAGGTTGGTATAAATGGGCTATGGCTGCATGTTTTATTGGTCTTTTAATTCCTGCTTCAATGTGGGTTATTAATCAATCGAAAGCAGATAAGCAAAGTTCAGAAAATACAACAAGGGGAGTAATAGTTGAAGGAAAGAAAAAAGAGGCGGCTGTTTCCATTGGAGAATATCATGCACTCATCATCAGCAATAATGAATACCAGCATCTGCCAAAATTAAACAGGCCAATTAAAGATGCCAATCGTTTGGAAAAGATTTTGACGGAAAAATACAGCTTTGCTCCTGACAATATTACCCGTATTACCAATGCTTCAAGGAATGATTTGTATGATGGCTTGGAAGAGGTCACCAATAAGGTGGGGGAAGATGATAATCTGGTCGTCTTTTATGCAGGTCATGGTCAGCTAGACGGTGAAACAGGTTATTGGATTCCTGTGGAAGGGAGAGAAAAAACCCGCCGTGATTGGTTATCAAATGCTGAACTCAAAAAATATTTCAATTCTATTTTGGCTAAGAATGTACTTTTGATTTCAGATGCCTGTTTTGGCGGAAGTATCTTAAGAGATATCAACACATACGACGGATCAGGCGATGCAATTTCTTCAAAAAAATCAAGAATTGCTTTGACTTCCGGGTCATTGGAAAGTGTACCAGATCAATCGGTGTTCATCGATAACATTTTCTGGTATTTGGAAAATAATCAAGATTCATTGGTTTTTGCTTCACAAATTTATTCAGGGATCAGAGAGGCGGTTGTATCAAATACAACAACAGATCCTGCCTATGGTCCTATTCGCGATGCAGGTCATCAAGGTGGAGATTTTTTCTTGTTAAAGAAAAAATAATTTAACTTAGTGCTTATTCTAGAAATCGATTCCACTTTGTATTTGATGAGTTCAAGCTTCTCAGAAATAAAAAAGAACATTACAGATAAGCTCTCTAAAGAGCTGCCTAATCATTTAACATATCACGATATTGAACATACACTCTATGTTCTTGAGAAGTCTGTATTCATCGCAAAAAAGGAAAAAGTTTCAAAAAAAGACCTTCGTCTTATTAAAATCGCTGCATTATACCATGATTCTGGCTTCTTAAAAGGACCGAAAGACCACGAAGAAATGTCCTGTAAAATTGTTAAGAAGGATCTTAAAAATGTTTTAGACAAGGAGGAACTGAAGAAAGTTTGCGGCATGATTATGGCCACCAAAATTCCGCAGAGTCCTACCAATCTTTGCGAACAAATCTTAGCTGATGCAGATTTGGAATACCTCGGGACCAAAAACTTTCTTCCTGTTGGAGATAAACTGTACGAAGAACTCAAACACAGCAATCCAAAGCTTTCGGTAAAACAATGGAACGAAATTCAAATAGGGTTCATTGGAAAGCATAGTTACCACACAAAATTCTGCCGTCAGTATCGAGAAAAATACAAGCAGAAAAATCTGGAGTACCTTAAGACGCTCATCTAAAATTTTCCAAAAAGATTAACTGTCGAATATCAAGGGCAACCATCTATTCTTGCGAGAAAGTCTGCACCCAAAACTGATTCAAATCCTTGTTCTAATTCGATCATTTGACCAGCCACAAATTCGACATCGCTTGTGGCATTTACAAGACCTTCAGAATTGATGCTTTGTGTCGCATGATACAATCCATTTATGATCGGATTTTCGTGAATTTGTTTCACCAATTCGGTACAAGGCGCTTCGTATATTCCGATTCTAAGTTCAGATAAACCCGTGCATGATCCACCATGATTGTTCAATGCGGTAATTAGCACAAATCTCGCTCTGACTCCATTGAGTTGTGGACCAGCTACACCTTCATAGGTAGATGTTCCGTCTGCTTGAGGAATGGTGAAAGAAATGCCACCGCCCCAACTATTGCCATTACTGGAATAATCAATGATGATGTTACGCATTCCTTTGTTGGTTTCACCAAACACATTGTAATTCCAAAAATGGAATTGTCCTAGGTCATAATGAGCACCTAAGTCATAGCGTATCCAGTGTCCGTTACCTCTGGATGAATTGGGGTTTTGAGAGGTGCTACACGACTGCCAGGAAGATTCTGATGAAGTTAAATGTCTGTCAGGATAGCATTGACTGTGCATTGCGCCAACAGACAAAAAGAAAATAAATATTGCGAATATGTATTTTGATGATTTCATTTTAGTCATTTTAATTAACTACTTTCCGGGTTATTCCTTTCTTTCAACCCATCAATTTTGCAGCTGTATGTTAAAAAATCTAAATCTGTGTTTATGTGATTCATTTTATCCTTTTTCCTTTTGCAAGATCAAAAAGGAAACACCTGCGCGCTGTACAATTACTTTGGCAGGCAGGAAAAATCTTCCCGATTTAAAGCGGCCCACAATGGCAGGCTCCCTCAACCACCAAATCGGGATGGCTATGCTCTTCTTCTATCTTAATTTTAATTTGCGTAATATTTGCTAGGTTCATTTTATTCTACATATTTTTCCTCGGACAACAATGATTTTAATTCATAAATCCAATTGGGTTACTACCTGAACCGATGGAATAGAAGTTTCCGAGATTGGGAAAAATATCTGAAAGATCAGAATTGTTTACTCCAAACCACATGGCGAGTTCAGCGAAATATTCATCACACGAAATTTGAGGAATCAAAACTCCTCCTCCCACTTCAATAGGATTATCAAGAATCAAAGAAGGGTAGTTTCCGTATAATTGACCGCCGTTTACAGCACCGCCCATGACCATCACATTACCTCCCCATCCATGATCTGATCCGTTTCCATTTGACGTTAATGTTCTTCCGAATTCTGACATCGTGAAAGTGGTGACACAATTCTGAACATTGATTTCTTCAAGCGCAGTGTTGAATTCCGACATGGCATTGGACAGGACGGTAAGCATCTCATCTTGTGCAACCAATACTTCATCATGGTGATCCCATCCATCAAAGTCAACAAAGAAAATTTGTCTTTGCACTCCCAGTGTATTCCTTGCTGCAATGGTTTTTGCAATCCATTCCATTGACCATGAAATTTCGTTTTGGCTGAAAGTAACGTTTTGGAAGGGTGCGACACCAGCCAATGCTGTCGATAATTCTTCATGAGCTCCTTTCGAAACTTTGATTACATCGACATACGATTGTTTAAAGGCGTCAGCATAATTTTGAGTAATATAATGATCAACCGCTCCGGTCAATAATTGCTGCCTTGCATTTGTGCCTCCATAATCTCTGATTCCAATGGGACCATCTTCAGGATCCATCACATATTCTACAGCTGCGTTTCCTTTTTGGAATGTATTTTGGCCGCCCAATGCTATATTCATTGACAAATTTGTATTGCCATTCATACTCATCAATAGATCTGCAACTTTGCCTCCCCATCCGATGGCCGTTCTGTCATGAGGTACTGAAGTTTGCCATTGTTGCACCTGATCAGCATGAGAATAAAGACCAAGTGGAATAGGCACAGTTTCGTTGTAAAATTGTGTTTTTGT
>JAHDDD010000133.1 GCA_020629535.1 Saprospiraceae bacterium | reverse complement strand
AATTTGTGCAATGGCTTCAGCAACTTCTTGTTTGTAGAACCTAAGTTTTAGGAATATTTTTTTGCGTGTATTGTGTGTATATTTATAACCAATATGTACTCCTAAGGATCTGGGTTTCATCTGTAAGTCTAGAACATTCGTCATGGGAATCTCAAGAAATCTTAAGAGTTTTGGATCTTGTTCTCTTGCCAAAAGCATTTCTTTCCCATTAGAGTACCTTTTATAACCAATCAACAATATCTCATCATTGAAGAGCAATGACTTTTTTGATTTGGAAGAAATTTTGAAGACCCTGTTTTGCATAAATCAATATAATTCTCTTACCAGGAACTTCCGCCTCCACCTCCAAAGCCACCTCCACTAAAGCCGCCATCCGAAGATCCTCCAAACGAACTACTGCTTGAATCTACGATGGGTGGAGTGACCATCGCTTTTTGCATTTCATTGATTCTGAAATCCCTGCCAAAGTCACTGTAAGTAGACGTTCTGCCATCATGATAATAAAACCATTCTGGTGGTTGTGAAGTAAGCGCATTGAAATTTTCTTGAAACTTATTCTCAATGCCAAACGCCACGACAAATGGAAATACCTTTTCGAGATATTTCGGATCTTTTTGATCAATGGCGGCCAATTTAGCAGGATCAGGGTGGGTGAGTGTATGGAAAAGTTCATTCAGTTGGTTGTGCAAAATCCTTCCTCTTTCTGAAAATTTTGGTTCCATCGAGGAAATGCCAATGATAACAGCACCCAATACACTCGTCGCAATTCCGGTCCACAATTGACCCAATACGGCTGCCAATAGGATTCCTGCTAGAACGCATAAAGCTCCTACAAAAATGGTAATATTTGAATGGAAAAATTTCATTGATGTTTCATCATAAAGGCCAGGATCAATAGAGTCACTCAACGTCTTTTTTGCCATCTGGAAATCTTGAAAAAAAACATATTTCAAATCATCAATGAAAACGACTGAACTACTTGCAAATAATTTATCAAACAATGCTTTTTCGTATACAGGAGCGTTAGGAGGGAGTTCATTTTGCATTTCTAGATAAATATCTGTTCTTCCTTCGATGTCAATGGCCTTGACCTTGACGATGTTTTTCGCACCCCAACTGGGTATAACAGACATCAAATCTCGATCATTTGCCTTAAAGTCGAAAAATGTGCCTACTTCAGCTGCTGTCATATCCTCTGGAGGATAATACCGTTCAGCTGGAGGATACTGTCTTCGATTTCTTCCATTACGAAAAAAGAATCCCACGAATCCCAATAGAATTGCCAAGGGAGCAAATACACCTTTGTTGAAAGACCACATATCTTTTGAGGTCTCTTCAGTGGCTGCCGTTTTATTTTTTGCCTGGGCTTTGGCTGGAGCTCCCCAATTAAAAAACTCGTTTGGTAGTTTAACGCCCACACTAAGTGCTTTTCCCTTACCCAAGGTTACAAGTGATTGCCCTTCGATTTTTTGAGGTCCTGTTTTTTCAATTTTTCCATATTGGCTGTTCTTTCCATATGTGCCACTAAATACGATTAAGTCATCTTGTGTTAGCTCTGCATTTTTTGGTAGATTTATTTCAAAGCTTGCATTCCTGATTTCACAATCCCATTTATCTCCGATGACATTCCAATACAACTCATCGTATTCTTCGAGATTGAGAATCCCATTGATGGCGGTATATCTAATATCATATGATTTCTTACCTGTGATGAATTTATCCGATTTACCAATTCTGATTTTCTGTTGACCTTTTTCAGAATAGGCTTTGAAAGGGTCACCGACAACTTCAATATTTGAAAATTCAAGGGTTTGAAGATGATTATTGATATTGCCTTTGAAAGGAATTTCTCTGATAATCCCTCTTCTTTTCTCTCGAAAATCGACATCTATCAATTCCTGAATATGGATAGCTCCATTTTCCTGAATGTCCATTTTTACATGATAGTTGGAAATGGAATAGGGCGATTGGGCTCCCAAATAAGGTAGAACATTGAAAATTAGGACAAGACTGGTAAGCCAGTGTTTCATTTCATAGTGGTATTAATGATTGAATTACAGCATTTTTCACATGAAATATAGTATATATACGAAAATATGCATCCAAATTGTTCCAAAAAGGGATCGAAGTATCAAATTATTTGATTCAATCAATGGAAATTTATAAATTTGCGCTCCGTTTGGGCCAAATATCTGTTTTTTGAGGTTCAAACGGCGTAAACCATTATTATTATATGATTATTATTAATGTAAAAGACGAAGAATCTATTGACAGAGCGTTAAAGCGCTACAAGAGAAAACACAGAAATGTGGGACTCATGAAAGAACTTCGTCGAAGAAAACAATTCACAAAGCCTTCTGTGTTGAGAAGAAATGAGATCATCAACGCGCAGTACAGGCTAAAGAAATTCGGATCCTAGGTCTTTTTAGGGCCTGGGCCTTTTTCTTTCCCTTCTATTCCTGAAATTTAGTCTTGTTTGTAATCCGTCAATTGCATCTCGTTGCGAATTGACTCATCTGACTTCGCATTCTTATTCCAATAATCAATGAGCTTGCGTGCTCGTAATACTGCTTTGGTAGTTCTTATTTTTTTATCGAATACCGATGGGTAGGCATCTGTCCATCCCTCAATGCTGAAATTATTTGATGGATCTATTAATATTTTAATGGTGCGTTGAATTTGTGGCATTGATATCTGATACACCAATTTCGAATCTTCTTTCACACCATCAAATTTTTGAACCCATTTTAGATCCGCTTGTATTGGTACAAGAGGTAGGTGAAGCATTCTCAGGGTTTGCGCCGAGGGTAGCATTTGAACTGAACCTGTAGGCATTTCTTTCTTCAAAATCCTTATCAGGTTAAATATTTCATCTTCAAGGAAGACATCATTGATTTTGACGGATTGCTCATTTTCATTTTCAAAATATGAGTGACCGGTAAGCTTGTATGTGTTTGATTTTTTATTGGCTTGAAGCCAGGTGTGTCCACACCAATCTTGTACACTGTTGCTTAATTTCAGTGTTTCAGCATCAGCATTCGTAAAAACGGAAGTCATCACAGAATAATCGTACACACCTGTTGTAAATTTTGAAAGGAGATTCGACTTCAGAACTGACACAGAATTTTTATTCAATCTATGGTCGTTTTTCACCTGCTTATCAGTCAGGAAATCTTCAGAAACCTGAAGCAAAGTAACTTCGCCTGGGTGTTCATCGCGATACCTATTTTGAGTAAGGGCGTATGTGCTTACTTCTGCTTTCCCTTGATACCAATAATCGTCCAATCTTGGTGATTGAGTAGATTGTTCGTAGCTTTGATTGCAAGCCCCACAAAAGATCAATAAAACAAATATTAAATTTTTGACCATCCTTTTTAAATTTTTGAAAATGGAAACACAAGGATTGAACAGCTATCTCTGGTTTTTGGTTTTGATTATTCTTTCGATTTTTCTTTGTTCTTCATGTGTACCAAAGTCTGAATGGTACGATGCACAGCCCAAAGCAAGCAAATCTCATAGAGTGGGTTGGTCTCCAGATGGACCTTCTGATATGCCTCCAGGAGAACCAGGAAAATGTTATGCGAAGTGTAAAATTTTAGCTGATGCGCAAGTCATAAAAATACATTATGCTGAATACACAGGGGAAGATACAGGTGTTGATTTTGTAGAAAAACAGGTCATTTTTGAACGTGCCAATGCTGGCACTAAATGGGTGAAAAAGAAAGCAAAAAAGAACTGCTTGTCCAATAATCCTGAAGATTGTATGGTTTGGTGTTTGGTCGAAGTTCCACCGTTTAAACTCGAAAAATACGTTGTCACCGATACTTCTCAGTTGAAGGAATTTGAAATGAAAACCTATGACGACAGCGAAAATTACACCTATGCAGACTCATATGAATGGAGAGAGGTTGTCTGTGAACCTCAAATAAATGAATCCCTTTTGAACAAGATTTGTAACAGCCTAATCGTTGAAAATTATATGGCTGCTGATGAATGTGATAATAAGAATAGGATCAAAAGCGCAATCAGAGCATACCAAACTGAAAAACTGCTACCTGTAGGTGGATTAAACATAGAAACGCTCAATCATTTGGGTGTGGATTTTTAGAGGAATAGTTTAGTTTTGCAGTTCTAAAATTACCCAATGTCAAATTATCATCCTGAACCATATTGGACTGAAGTAGCTGAAAGAATCGAATCTCGTGAGGGTCGAAACTTGATAGCGGGCGATGATGAACCATTTTACAGATACAAGCGTGAGCGATTTCTAAAGATGCTTCATTCCATCGACTTCGAAGGAAAATCAGTATTGGAGATTGGAAGTGGTCCTGGTGGGAATTTGAAAGAAATCCTTACGAGAAATCCAAAGAAATTATCAGCTGCAGACATCTCTTCTGCTATGATAAAATTGGCTTCTGAAAACACCAATGGAAAAGTTGATATCAAGAAGACCAATGGGACAGAATTGCCATTCAGTGATGGCGAATTTGATGTAGTATTTTCAGCTACCGTTTTACAGCATAATACAGATGAAAAGATGATGGAAACATTGTTGGCTGAAATGTGTCGCGTCTCTTCTGATCGTGTATTCCTTTTCGAAAAAGTTGATGGCAATCTAAGCGGTGATGACTTGTGTAAAGCAAGACCTGTTGGCCATTACACCAAGCTGGTCAATGCGCATGGATTTGAACTTGTCAATACAAGTTATATCAATATCAGAACCAGCTATTATGTGTGTGGGGCATTGCGCAAGGGTCTTAATCCAAAGACCCGTGAAGAAGGACAACCATTGACCAAGGTGTCTTTGGCACTTCAAAACCTTTCTTTACCATTCACAAAAGTTCTCGATAAAATTTTCGTTTCCAAGAAGGATGTTGCAAAGATGGAATTCCAAAGAGTTTCTAAATAAATGGCAAGGATAGAAGACAAAGAGATTCTTCTGAAAAATGGCAAAACACTTCTTATCAGAAATGGTCTTCCCAAAGATGCTTTGGCTTCAGTTGAGTTCGTTGACAAAGTAGCTGCAGAAACCATCAATCTCACTTTCGGTCCAGGAGATTTAAATCTAACAGAAGAATCACAGATCAAGTTTTTCAATAAACATTTGGAGGAGGAAAATTTGTTGGCCTTGCTTGCCTTTGTTGACGGTATGGTCGTATGTCAAATGAATTTTACTCCCCAATCAAGACCAAGGCGCAGACATGTTGGAGAATTTGGAATCAGTGTCTTAAAAGAATATTGGGGCTTGGGAATTGGAAAGGAAGTATTGAAAACTTTGATAGAATGGGCACATCAAAGTAAGGTCATCAGAAAAATAAACTTGTTTGTCCTTACCTCAAATCAACGGGCCATCAATCTTTACAAAGGGCTTGGATTCAAAGAAGAAGGCATGACTACTCGAGATGCCCAAATTGACGGAAAATTCTATGATGCCCTTTTGATGGGGCTTGAGATAGATTAACCAGAATAAAGATCAATGTGCCGCCGACTCCAACCAAGATTTATAATACTTTCCATCATCGATTTTCAAGGCTGCTTCTGTGATCTGTAGCGGCTTAAAAGTGTCAATCATCACAGCCAATTCTTCAGTTTCCTTTTGTCCAATCGATCTTTCGTAGGCACCTGGATGTGGTCCATGAGGAATGCCACCCGGATGCAAAGTCATGTATCCAGGCCCAATGTTGTTCCTGCTCATAAAGTCACCATCCACATAATAGAGCAGTTCGTCAGAGTCAATGTTTGAGTGATTGTATGGCGCAGGGATCGACTGTGGATGATAGTCATACAACCTCGGACAGAAAGAACAAATGACAAAAGCCGACGTCTCAAAAGTCTGATGGACCGGAGGAGGCTGATGCACTCTGCCAGTGATGGGTTCAAAATTATGAATAGAAAATCCATATGGAAAATTGTATCCGTCCCAACCAACCACATCAAAAGGATGAGAAGTATAGGTAAGATGATGCAACGCTTGCTGCTTTTTGATCTTCATCAAAAATGATCCTGTTTCATCGTGTGTCTCTAACTCTGTTGGCAGTTTATAATCTCTTTCACAATAAGGAGAATGCTCCAACATTTGCCCAAACCAATTTCTGTAACGTTTGGGTGTGTATATCGGATGAAATGATTCTGCATATAGGATACGATTGTCTTCAGAATTGAATTCAATTTGATAGATCATTCCTCTTGGAATGATCAAATAATCACCGTATTCAAATTCAATATTTCCAACCAATGTTCTTAAAGTTCCAGTGCCTTTGTGGATAAAAAGCATCTCATCTGCGTCTGCATTCTTATAGAAATAATCAGTGAGAGATTTTCTGGGTGCTTGCACACCGATGATGATGTCATTGTTAACCAATAATGGTACACGACTTTCAATGAAATCATCTTTGGGTTCAACATCATAACCCAAAAGCTTCCTTGCCATCATGTTTTTGTTTACTGCAATTTTTGGGGTCACATCTATTGATTCTCCAATCTCGTGCACCATGGTTGGCCTATTGATATGATAGAGCAGAGAAGACATTCCATCAAAGCCAATGGTGCCAAATAATTGTTCGTAATATAAATTGCCATCAGGCTTACGAAATTGAGTATGTCTCTTTTTTGGTACGTTCCCTAACTTGTGATAAATAGGCATATTAAAATATTTACATCAACAAATGTTGATGCAATGATAAATATTTATTGATATTTGTACAAGAGATATCTGTCATTTATGACCAAAAGAGAGGAGTTTATATATAATTCACTGAAGTTGATACACCAAAAAGGGTTTAAAGCCACTACCATTCGCGATATTGCCAATGTCATGGAATGTGATGTTGCGAATGTCTACAACTATATCGATTCGAAGCAAGGTCTTCTAGAATCCCATCTGTTTAGCATCAATGAAGAATTTCATAATAATGTAGATGACATTCTTGCATCTGGATATGATCCTAAAGCAAAGTTGGAGAAACTGATCAGCCTCTATGTAGAAATAACAATGGAACGTCCATTAGAAGCATCTTTATTGGTCAATGAATGGCGACACTTAAAAGAACCTAAGCAAACAAAGTTTATCAATGAAAGAAACAAATACGAACGAAAAGTGAAAAAATTGCTCCAAGCAGGAATGGGGTGTGGTCAATTTAGAGATATGGATTCGGCATTGGCTACCAACATGTTTCTTTCTTCGATGCGTTGGCTTTTTCAAAAGTACACGAACAACAAATCAAAGATCAATAGATTTGACCTCGAAAGAGAATTGGTGAATTACGTTTACAACGGTATCGGCGTATCTGTTTAATATTAGCTTATCTTATTGAGGGCAGGCCTCAATCGTGATTTCCAAATCTGCACCCAAACTGGCCTCAAATCCAGGGTCAAGACAAATTTGTGTTCCTGCTTTTAAATGAACGATTGAACCAGATCCTACTTGTCCATCTGAAGTAATGCTGATCTCTGCATGATGTGTGCCATCTGGTAAGACCATACTAAATTGAAGCGATTGTGGACAGTTGGCAGGTGGCGGAGTTCCAAAATCGCAAGAACTAATGTCTGAGAAAGTAACCTGCATGGTCGAATTTCCTGAATCATTGTCATATTGATCTGTCAAACTCACCGTTATACTCTCTACGATATCTTCGATGGCCACTTCAACAGAACTTACATTAGCATAGCTGTTGTAAAAAATGTTATTTCCGTTTTGATCAACATATTCAATACTTACTTCTTCAATATACCTATTGGGAACAGGACCTGTCAACAAGTTATTGATATCATAAATGTGAAAAATAGGATTTTCTTGAAGCTGAGAAAAAGTAATGGTAGTAATCCCATAACCCGGACCCGTTTGAGTCAATGGATTTGCGGGGAATGAGTTTGCATTGATTCCTGTTCCGCCGCATACTCCACATTCATCCAATTCTGATACCAAGGCATTCATTGGATCGCAATCACAAAAGTCTGGTGTTCCGTCAGTATCACTGTCTACATTATCATCTCCACCTGGACATATATCAAGACCGTCACAAACACCGTCTGCATCAGAATCATTGTTTGTCCCGGCGCATATGCATCCGGTAATATCTAGGACGTCATTGGTTGTGCAAATGTCTCCGTCATCGCAAGGAGAGCCTGGTGTTCCTGGAAGACTTGGATCATTGTCATCGCAGTCTACATCCGCACAATATTGATCTTCATCAACATTGCCACCGTTTTGACTACAATCAGGTAGACAAGTCGAAAGGCATGTGATGGGTGTAAGATAATCATTGATACGCGTGATCTGTTGTGGATGAAATGGGTCGGTAAAATCAATGGGTGTGCTTGGCCAACAATAACTCATCAAGGTAGCAGGAACCAAGTTGCTTTGAGTGTTCGCTCCGTTACACCCGAGGTTCCCTCCACATAGATCTATGGCTGTATTGTCACCATTCCAAACACAATTGTGTGTATGTGACCCTCCCAGATTGTGACCAATTTCATGTGCGACAATAGCCACAGGATAATTGTAAGTAGGGTAGTCTGCCCATCCGCCACAATGCAGTAATGATACACCATGCGCGTAGGTTGAACAGAGAATATTCTCGTAAGCTCTTCCACCGGAAAGGCAGCCGTTTGCATTTCTATGAATGAGATGTGCAATGTCACCATTGAATGTCTGCACATTGTCTCTAAATTCTGTCAAACGGTTAGACCAAGATGTATCGTTTAGGTCGTAAGGGTCTTGCGTATCCCAAACAAAAATTTCTGTAATGTAAAGATCAATATTTATGGTTTCATAAATGCCAATAACAGAAGCGAAAATGGCGTTTGTGAAATCCACGGTTGCTTGTATGTTGCTTCCTCTGTCGATGTAGGTTTGGTGGTCGCATTCCACATACACTCCAACACAAGTATTGACAAGGTTTGATTTGTTCACTTCGTCAGTGAATTTTTCGTTGCTGTTAGGTATGGATGCAGATTCCACGCTACACCATTGCTTGTTGTCAAAGTTTTCTCTTATTAATTTGTATTCATTGCCAGTGTCCGATTTGCTTAATGAATAAAATTCTCTATCGAGCTGGACGATGCCATTCATTCCATTTTCAAAGAATGATAGTCTACAAAATGCTTGATCCTTTTGGTCAATGGATTTGTAATGAAGACCAGACTTAACTCTTAATTCCTTTCCTGAACTCGTCCGAACGGAAACAAATTCGCTCATAGATTTATCTCTTTGCAATAGGATAGGAGATGCCAAACCTGCTAATTCTACGTTCACCTCCTTAGGCTGAGATTTGAAGATATCATTGACCACTTTCTGATCAATCGAAACAGATGAAGCATGTTTGGTTTTTAAAAGTTGGGCATCAGACCTGAGTATTAAGTCGCTTCGTTGAGCTTGAAGACTCAAAGAGATAAGAATTCCCAAAGAAATGGAAACAACAATCTGGGGCCATGGTCTATTGGTTGCAGACATGGTGTGTAAGTTTTTGTGTAATGGGGAAGCAGCTCTCTAAATGTTGTGGAGTGCAAAATCTATTCCATTTACTCTAATGACAAAACGAAGCATTGCAGCCCCTGCTGCTTTCTTAAGATTTTCATAATTTCTTGGATTTGTATGAAATCATGAAAGTTAGACGACAAACTTGATTTGAATTATTGGTTGGATGACATACTAATTTGAACATAGGATTAGTTATTCATAAAACTTTTCTATAAGGCAAATTATACATTTCATTTAATGACCAACCAACGCAGGTCCATTGTTTTAACCACTTAATGATTACAAAATGAGATGTTTACTTTTTTGCTTTTGCCTGATCTCTTTTATGGCATGCCAACCTGAGAATTCTTTTGTTGCTGAAGAAACGACTGACTTTGATGATGTAGACAATGGTCTTCAAAGTTATTTCAACAGTTTTGAAAATGAGGCTCGAATGCGAGGTCAGGAAATTGATCTTTCTGAGTACAATCTGACAGCCAGTATTGAAGAAATCCATGAAGATGGAGTGGCTGGTACTTGTAGTTTTGGTTCAAATATTCCCAACACGATTGTCATAGATCGACAGTTTTGGATCAATAGTTCTCCCAATCGGAGAGAGATGGTTGTTTTTCATGAACTTGGGCATTGTGTTTTAGGGCAAGGGCACCGAGATGATCAAAACCAAAATGGTATTTGTTTGAGCATTATGAATAGCGGTCTTGCCGGGTGCTCAGTTGCGTACAACAGTCAAAACAAAGACTATTATCTTGATGAGTTGTTTGGAGCAGATTAATTTTTGTGAAATATGCGAAAATTAACTTATCTGATTTACACCATTCCATAATGTAAGGATTCAATTTTTCCTTCCGTACCTTTGGGTAAAAATTTGCCATGAAGATACTTATTGTAGGTGGAGGAAATATGGGGAAAACGTATGCCAAAAGTTTTCTACATGCTCACATTGTTACTTCTGATCAATTGATCATTCTTGAGAAATCTCCAGAA
>JAHDDD010000132.1:2293-10522 GCA_020629535.1 Saprospiraceae bacterium | reverse complement strand
ACAACTCGATGCCATGGTTATTGGGATCAGAAAATGAAGCAAATCTTGATTAAGTCCTGAAGCAATACCCGCAACCACAGGAACAAAGATGGCAACCAAAGCTACATTGCTAATCAGCTCTGTCATAAACAGCAAGACTGCAATCAAAAAGCAACCGATCACGAATGGCGAAAGAGATTCTTTGTTGGCAAAGTAGTCGCCAATCGCATTGACAATGCCAGAGTCAGCCAGACCTTTTGCTAAAGCCAATCCGCCCCCGAACAGAATGAGAATTCCCCAAGGTAGCTTTTTTGTGTCTTCCCAATTGAGAACGAATTTATGATCTTTGACACTGAAAGGTAAAACAAACAATGCAAATGCAGCCAGCAGACTTATACCCGCATCAGTTAATTTTATTGATTCCAACATGCCATCAATTTGGACTCTGAAGATCCATAGAAAAATGGCGACACAAAATACTGTCAGAACCCTTTTTTCTAATGGGTGGATTGGTCCAAGTTCATCTATTTGTTTTTGAATCAGATCGGATGATTGATTGGTTTGAGGAAGTCTACTTCGATAAATCAATTTCACCAAAATAAAATAAATGACAAATATCATGATGATTGTGAATGGTAATCCCATCAACATCCATTTTAAAAATGAAATGTCCATTTGATATTGTTGTTCAAGAATACCAATCAGGACAGTATTCGGTGGTGTGCCGATAATGGTTGCTATTCCTCCCACATTCGCCGCAAAGGCAATACCTAACATCAATGAAAGAGCAAAATTTTTATCGACCTTGGTGAAACCATCTTCATCATTTTTAATCAAGTCCACGACAGACAGCGCGATGGGAAGCATGACTACTGTGGTTGCGGTGTTGCTTATCCACATAGAAAGTGCTGCCGTGGCAAACATGAATCCCAGTACCACTTTTTCTGTTGTCGTTCCTGTAAGCTTTACAATGTTCAGTGCGATCCTTTTATGCAAATTGACTTTCTCCAGTGCGAGAGCCATTACAAAGCCACCAAAAAATAAGAATACGATTTTATGACCATAGTTGGCAGCTGCTGTGTCGATATCCATAATACCAACCAAAGGGAAAATGGTTAACGGAATAAGTGCTGTAACTGAAATGGATACTGTTTCGGTAATCCACCATATGATCATCCAACTTGCCACAGCGATCACCTTATCTGCATCTGGGTTGAGCAGTGTAAAAGGCAGATTGTAGATCAACAAAAAAGCCAATGGTCCTAAAAACAAGGCAATTTTCTTCAGCATTGATTAAAGGAAAGAAAAATATTTAAAAGATGATCTTCTTTGAACATCAATCTTTTTGTATCGTGGTGTATTGATCGATGAAAAATGAAATTATTTTAGAAATTCCATTGATTTTGATACCTTGATAAGGTGGTGAATTTTTATTCAAAAATCCATCCAAAACAAAATATAATAACGTATAAAAATATATAACAGAATATAAAATATAAATAAACTTAAATATTGGCTATTAACAAAAAATAATTTTGAGAAAAATGTAACCTTTTGCATCTTCTGAACGTCTATAGTACCAACATTATTAATCATTAAATACTAAGTTATGTTTAGAAGAAGATTTGTGAGAACAGTTAGGGTTGCAGCACCAGCTACGCCAAGGACGAGACAATTATAAACTCATCATATACCCTAATAGAAGAGCAAGCCGGACATTAATTTGTTCGGCTTTTTCTTTTTACTGAATATTTGAACCCAAATTCATCATAGAACTAAATCTCATCTCGTTATATTACTTTTAATTTTAAGCAGCTAAGCCTCTTTTTAGGCAGGTTTTTTGTTCGTTTAAAAGTGATTCTATTCAAACTAAAATGATAGACAAATGAAAAAAGCACTGAATTCAATAGTACTTCTCTCTATAATATTGTTCGTTAGCTCATGTGTAAGCAAGAAAAAGTTTTTAGCTGTGCAGGACGAATTGGCTGTAGCCTCAAAGAATGCTGAAAAGTATGGAAACGATTTGAATGATATGATCGCGCAACTCACTGCTTGCCAGCAGCAATTGAAGGCAGCTCAGAGTTCTGAGACCAATCAAGATAAACTGAGACAAGAACAGATCGATAATCTTAAGTCTCAAATTGAAGATTTGAAAACGCAACGAGACAAGCAAGTGGAGCAAGTGGGAGACCTCACTGTTTTGAGTCAAACAGCGAATGAAAACATTAATGAAACGCTTGCCCAACTCGAAGGTAAAGACAGATATATCACAGCACTTCAAGCGGCAAGAACCAAGGCCGATTCTATCAATCTGGCACTTGCGGTAAACCTGAAAAGCGTCTTGGCGCAGGGAATTAGCGATGAGGATGTTGAGATCAAGGTGGACAAGACGGTGGTTTTTGTCAATCTTTCAGACAAAATGTTGTTTCAATCAGGAAGTTCGAAATTGACAACCAAGGCAAACGATGTATTGAGTAAAATTGCACAGATTGTTCAGTCAAAGCCAGAACTTGAAGTGATGGTTGAAGGATACACTGACAATATGCCGATCAGAAATTCATGTATTGAAGACAACTGGGACCTGAGCGTGAAAAGAGCGACTTCTGTCGTGAGAGCCCTACAAAAAGGATATGGCGTAGATCCCAACAGATTGATTGCAGCGGGTAGAGGTGAATACAACACCTTAGCAAGCAATGATACTGCCGAAGGTCGATCAACCAACCGTAGAACCCGAATTATTATTCTTCCTAAGCTCGATCAATTTTATGACCTCTTGGCGCCGACAAATTTGCCGGAATAAGAGGAATATTGAAAAATAAACCCAAAGAGGCTTTGTATTTGAAACGAAGCCTCTTTTTTTTGCCTTATACATACATAGGACGCCTCCATTCGCAGTGCAGCGAAGTTTAATTAATATGAATCTTATCATTGGTAGGTTCAAAAACGATGAAGACTCCATAGTATGCCACATAGGTTTTTTACCCTTTTGCTTTGTTTGATTTTCTTTCAATTTGCTGAAAGAGCTGTTGCGCAAGATCCTTTTTGTGACAGTTTTGATGCATATACCTCGTGTGATGGTCCAATAGAGTGTAATCTCTTGGATCTTGACGGTTTTACAAGTTGTTTGTTTCCAGAGTCCATTGGTCAAGCTTCGTTTTGTGGTGGAATATTACAAAATCCTTTCTTCATAAATTTTGTGGCAGGATCAGACTTTGTGGAATTCAGTATTGAATACAATTGTGTAGGGCCTGAATTTCCATCAATCCAGGTGGCAATCACCGATTATTGCAATCCAAATTCGTGTTATTCTGATGCGCCTTCTGTTTGTTATGATGGGAGCGGAACACTTGAGGTTTCAGGTTCTGGTTTGCAGCCCAATAATGTTTACACCTTGCTGCTTGATGGTTGCAATGACGCGACTTGTGGTTTTTCGGTCTTTGTGACGGATGGTGGCTCGTTTGGATTAGAGTCTCCCGGACCTTTGCAAATCACGCAAGGAGAATCGGAATGTCCGGTCCTAAATAATTCTGTTTGTCCAAATTCAATGGTGAATATCTATCCTGGTATCTATGAGAGTGATGAGCTTTTTTATTGCTGGTCCATCGAGCAGGTCAATGGGTATGAGATTTTAGATACTCAAATATTTTGTGAAGAATCAAACGATGTCAATCCGTGTGATTCAGATGTGCAGACATGTGGTCCTTTGCCTATTGTTTTTTATGAAGAAGGAATTTATAATATTTGTCTTGACCAGATCAACAATGATTGCGAAACATATACAGACAGAGTCTGTGTAGAGCTGGAAGTTCAAAATCTTCAACCTATTGATTTTGGTACTGTTGTAACTTGTATTGGAAACATCCCATATGAAGTAGACGTGACCGGCCCTAATGGAGAACCTTGGGCAGGGCAAGAGGTCAACGAAGGCTTCACGATGACGGACAATGTCAATGCTTGTGGTTGTTTGCAAACCCAATCCATTACCATCGAGTCGACACCTTTAAATACCTATTATCAGGATTTGGATATGGATGGTTATGGCAACGATAATGAGATTCTTGAGGCTTGCTCATTGCCGGTAGGTTATGTGACAATAGGAGGTGATTGCCTCGATTTTGATGATAATTTTTTTCCAGGTGCAGAAGAAATTCCAGACAACGGATTGGATGAAGATTGTGATGGCGAGGATCTTACCTTAGATATTGATTTTGATGGGGATGGCTTTCCGATAAGTGAAGATTGTGACGATGAAGATTCGAGTATTTCTCCTAACGGTACAGAAGTATGCGATGGTATTGATAATAATTGCAATGGACTTATTGATGAAGAATATGAAGTTTTACTTTATGTTACTTATGGAGAGTTCAATAATACAGATGGTCCATTTGCATTCAATTATGATTTTGATAAACCTGATTGCGAGCAAATCAGACTAAGCATGTCTGTATCCTCCAATGGTGTTGGTTGGGCAGGGCCAGGAAATTTGGAATTAGTAGATGAATGTTCTTTGGGGAATCCATGTGAAGGAAATCCATTTAATTCCACTCAAGGTGATTGTAATTTATGTTGGGATTTCATGTATGCATCATTGTCATCAAATGGCATTATATATTTTGAAGAACTATTAGGAGATGATGAAACAGGGCCTACAGACACAGTTTGGCAAAGTCAATGGATCGATACAAATCAATTGGGAGATGAGTTTCTTGTAAGTGTATTTGGTCAGACTTGGGGAGAAGATGAAAATATTTCTTTTTCTAACCTGATGCTTGTATGCTATGATGATTGTGAAATGTGTCAGGAATGCAATGATGAAGACATAGCAACCGTTGAGCTCATAAGCGAGAATGAAGTAGAACGACTTGCTTTGTGTAATGAAACTTCTACAGATGATTCATGCGGAGAAAATACCGTTTGGTTTCGGGTGCTCTCTCCAGAATCAGCAGATGAGCTTAAAATACAGGTCAACGGTGATTTTGCTCCCAGTATTTGCGTTTACCAAAATGGTTGTGATGGAGCAGAACGCATACGGTCAAATAGTACTTCATTGACTTTTGAAACAGAGCAAATTATTGAACATCATATCGGAGTAGGGGTTCAAAATGGAATGCCTGGAAATTTTGAGATTGAGGTGTCTTATGCCATCGATTCATTGGAATGTATTATTGGTCAATCAATTCAATTGGTTCGACCTGAAAACCCAGATTTGCCTCAAGCTGGACCATTCAATGCAGGAGAAACGGTTCGTCTTTGTCCGAAATTTAAATTTATTAGTGCATCCATTGGTGAAGGAAACAACTGTCAATGGATACAAGGGATCATTCCAAGTCTCGGAACGGGCTGGGATGAAGAAGGCAGCAATATTTCTGTTCAGAGTTTTGAAATTCGGTCAATAGAATCTCAATGGTTTGACGCAGGCACTGTTGATTATAACAATGAAAATGAATTCGTAGGTCTCAATACCAATTGTCGTGGAGGTGAGTATCTGGATTTCATGGGTAGCTCTTTGTCTCCTGGAGAATTATTGCCAGGAGGTTGGTGGTTTACCTCAGATGGAACCTCTTCACTTTGTGAAAATAATGGTGATCCAGACACTATGTGGGGGATTCCGACCAATTGTGGAGATACCACCTCTGTCGAGTTTTGCATTGATCTGAAAGTAAGAGATCATGACGATTTGTCCATGGTTGATGAATGTGATAGAGATTTGAGTTTGGGTATTTTCGTTTTCGCCGACGGAGAAACTGGTTGCTGGACCAATACAGCTTGTGTTGGCTCCCAACCCATTCTGTATGGTGGGACTTTAAATACAGACATTGCATGTCCTGATCCTGGCACTTGCAATTCCGATTGTACCTTGGGTGATCTCGAAAGTTGGAATGAAGAAACTTGTACATGCGAACTGATTCTTGAATCAGTATTGGGTTGTACTAATCCATCGGCTTGTAACTTTAATCCAACGGCCACTTGCGATGATGGTAGTTGTTTGTTTCAGGTTGAATGCAATGAGGATTGCTTGATTGGAAATATTGAGCAATGGAATGAAGAAACATGTGATTGTGAAATTTTAGTCGAGGTATTCACAGGTTGTACTGATCCGAACGCAGACAATTTTGATGAACAAGCAAACTGTGAGGATGGTTCTTGTTTGTATGATTGTCCAGAATATTTTGTTGATACAGATGGTGACGGATTCGGTGTATCTGATGATATTGTTGTTTTATGTGAGTGGGAGCAAGGTTACGCAGAAGTTGATGGAGATTGTAACGATCAAGATCCAAACATTTTTCCAGGAGCCATTGAAATTCCAAACAACGGCATTGATGAAAACTGCGATGGTGAAGACCAGACAGTGGTTATAGACAACGACGAAGATGGATTTGATGAATCTCAGGATTGTGATGATGAAAACGCAGATGTAAATCCAGCGGCCGAAGAAATTTGCGATGGTATCGACAATAATTGTGATGGCGAAATAGATGAAGGCTTATTAATTACATTTTATATAGATCAAGACAACGACGGCTTCGGTAACAGTACAACTGAAAACACCGGATGTTTTTTACCGCCGGATGTGGCAACGCAAGGTGGAGATTGCGATGACACCAATCCAGAAATATATCCAGGAGCAGAAGAAATTCCTGGTAATGGCATTGACGAAAATTGTGATGGAGCTGATCTTCCAATTGTTGACAATGATGGTGATGGAGTAGGAGAAGGTCTTGATTGTGATGACACCAACCCAGATGTCTTTCCAGGAGCTGAAGAACTTTGCGATGAGATAGATAATGATTGTGATGGCGAAATAGATGAAGGCTTGTTGATATTTTTCTATCCAGACAATGATGGTGATGGCTTTGGAAATTCAGGCTCGGGCACAAGTGATTGTATGCTGCCACCTGATAATGTACTAATAGGTGGAGACTGTGATGATGCCAATCCCTTAATAAATCCTGACTCTGAAGAGATACCAAATAACAATGTTGATGAAGATTGTGATGGAGTGATTGTGGTCATTGATCAAGATGGCGACGGGTTCAATTCTGATGAAGATTGTGACGATACAGACGCTGATATAAATCCAGATGCAGAAGATATTCCTGAAAATGGTATTGATGAAGATTGCGATGGAGAAGATGCAATTTTAGATTCAAACTCAAACATGATTACCATTGATTATGAGCTCTTTCCAAATCCGGTCTCAGAAGTTCTTGTGTTTAATTTAGAATCAAATATTTCTTACAATATTGAGATTCGCGATATTCAGGGAAAGATTTTTCTAGCAGAGAGGAATCAAAGAAATAGAATAGAGCTTGATTTGCAAAAACTAACGCAAGGAGTGTATGTGTTTACTGTGAGTTCAAATCAATTAAAAGTTGTTATTGTCGAACGAATAGTAAAGATTTAATTATCGGGCCAATGTAATATCGCCCACTTTTACTTTTGTTTCCCCGTCGGTTGTCTCATATTCGATGAAGTAAACATACACTGCATTGATGGCATGTTCGCCATTAAACTTACCATCCCAGTATCCATTTTGAGGGAAAGGTAATTCTTGAGGATCAAATGGACCGGAACTGAACATCCGTTCTCCCCATCTGTCATAGATGGCCACATTGTTGATTTTTCGAACAAACTCATTAGGGTAAATTCGAAATAAATCGTTGTCTTCATCACCATCTGGAGTAAAGATGGTTGGGACATAAATCAAATCCAAAACATCAACAATGACTCTAAATTGTGTTGTGTCCGAGCAACCGAGATGATCAATAATTGTAACTGTGTATTCAGTACTTTCTATGGCTGAAATGCTAGGGTCTAGGCAGAAATCGCAGGATAAAAACAAATTAGGTTCATAAATAACGGTATCTACATCCGTCCAATCCAAATTGGTCAATAGTAATGGCTCTGCGCTTTGACCAAATTGCACATGATAGATGTTTGGGTCAGCTGTAAGCTCTACCATTGTATTTGCTTCAAAGCTAAAGAGGGTATCATAGACACAGCCATCCGCGTCAATAATTTGCAGACTATGTGTTCCTGCTTGAATATTTTCGAAGGAGCCAAACTCTGCCTCTGGTCCTTCGTTTAAAGAATAACTGTATGGTGGTATCCCGCCAGAAACTCCAGCCACAAAAATTTCAGCAAAGTCTTCGCATGGTTCAACTTCAATATCAACAATCGCAGCATGAGGGAATGCATCACTTCGGGTTACGATGGTTGTGTCAGTGCTTGTGCAGCCATTCTCAG
>JAHDDD010000132.1:0-2283 GCA_020629535.1 Saprospiraceae bacterium | reverse complement strand
TCAGAATTTGTTACTTCAAGGACGTATTCGCCCGTACCGTTGATTGCAGGATTCAGTGTGCCACTTTCTGAATAGCCATTATCGTTTGTCCAATAGATGTCAAAGAGAGAGAGATCTCCTTCAACGCTTCCTTCGAGCAATAGCTCTACATCGTTGCATCCAAACATCATATCTGGTCCGGCATTGATTTGAGGCTGCTCGATGTTTTGATCTATTTCTACCTCGATGCTGTTTTCGCATTGGTTGATGGTGTCGATAACTGTTAGAGTGTATGTGCCAGGTTCAGAAACGCTTAAGATTAAATCTTGACTTTGAATGGCATTCCCATCTTGATCAGTCCATTCAACAATGATGGAGTTTGTGATATTGGTCTCTGAGGCATCTATTTGAACAGTTTCATTGGTGCAATCCAGGTGAATCAAATCTCCAAGCAAGATGTTTGGATAATCTTCTCCACTCATAATGCTAATTGAATCTTCTGCGAAACAACCAGTGATAGTATCGATGGCTTGTAGTAGGAAGTCTCCAGAATTATTTACAGAAATGAGTTGTGCTGTTTCCTGACCTTCATTGAAATACCAAGTGTACACAACATTTTCTTCAGGTTCAACATACAAATCAAGAGATTGAATTTGGCAATCAAGAATATTTCCGGGGCTGCTAAAAATGATAGCGAGAGGTTCATTTCTGAGGTCCTCAACAACGATGGATTGTGAGATGGAACACATCAATTCAAGGTCAGTAACTTCAAAGGTGTATGTGCCTGGTTCTTCAACTTCCCATATTAAGTCTGCACTTAGAATATTTCCATTTTCGTCAAGCCAAGCAGTTTCGAAATCTTGGCCTTGACTGCTACCACTTGCATCTAAAATGGATATTTCATTTTCACAGTTAATAGGATTGGATTCTGCTAAGTTGATGATAGCAGCACAATCACAATTAGGAGCATCGATAAGTACATCTGTTGTACAATTGGTAACAGTATCGATGACAGTGAGTTGAATAGATTCACTTGTGTCAACATTTGAAAGAAAAAACTCACCGTTATTCTCATTCAGCACCCAATCAAGGTTGTCCAAAATAAATTCCTGGCCGGTGGATTCAAAAGTAATGGAATAGCTTCCATCTTCCGATTGGCATTCGATGTCCAATACATTAAAGTCTGGATTGTCAATTTCAGATATAATGATGTTAGAACTGCCTTCACAATTATTGTCATCTGTGACGCTAAGGCTGTATGTTCCGCTTTCGGCAACCTCAATCATAGCTGAAGTACTACTATTACTCCAAGATATGTTTGAATAGTTTTGATCAGCGCTGAGCTCGACACTTTGTCCGGGGCAGAAAGTGGTTTCGCCCAAAATCAATGGCACCGGATTGGGAAGTGAAATTACTTCTACCTCTGTATATCCTGTGCAACCAGAATTGTCAGAAACGAGTAGGGTATAAATACCTTGAGCTGATACTTCTATTTCATTCGTTTCAAATTCCCCTTCAGGTCCGGTCCATTGGTAATTGTCAAATTGACCTGAAGATAAAATGGTTGTAGTTCCTTCACAGATGTTGGTCTCTCCAAAAATGCTTATTGAGAGTGAAAGTTCTTCAGAAATCATAACGTCAGTTGCCGAAGTACATCCAGTGGAGTCAGTGACGGTTACAGAAACATTCCCTTCGGTTCCAATTTCAACAACTTGATCTGATGAGCCAGTTGACCAATTCCAGGATTCATATTGTGATCCAGCATCCAATAAGGTAGTTGTGCCCGGGCAGAAGCTCAAAGAACCTTGGATTTCGACTTGTTCTGCATTGAGTTCGTTTACATTGACTGCATTTGTGGCAGTACATCCATTTAGGTCGGTAACGGTAAGTTGGTATGTGCTAAGTGTGTTGACCTCAATCGATGAAGTATTTTCGCCAGTGCTCCATTGTATGAATTCATATAAATTTTCATCCACTGATAGTGATGTGTTCGATCCTGCACAGAAAAAAGGCTGGCCTTCAATCACTGGTTCAGATAATGAGATTTCGTTGATGGTGATAGATGTAGAATTTGTACAGCCATTGTTGTCGGTGACAGTGAGTTCGTAAGTGCCCGGTTCAATAATGCTGAGGGTAGCATTTGATCCACCTCCAGTCCATTCATACGTTTCGTAAGAATCAATTGTGGAAAGTTCTGCACTAGAACCTGAACATAGATTTTCAGGACCAATGATATCAACCAAAGGTGGGTCTAGATTCAATACTTCAAGGGAACTTGTGCCAGAACACCCAGAATTGTCAGTA
>JAHDDD010000131.1 GCA_020629535.1 Saprospiraceae bacterium | reverse complement strand
TTTCATCATATTTTGAGATGAAATAGATAGAAAATCATCACATTAGATAATATCGTAATTTAAAGTCTATCAAATTATTTCATATATATTGTCACATCAATTCTGTCATTTTTAATTAGAATATTTAGCTCAATGCAAGTTTAATGCAAGTATATCTATGTGCCAGATATTATATTTGGAGAGTTAAGCCTTATAATATTTGGGTTTAAGACAGATTACTCCAAATGAAACTACTAAATATTATGTTAAATAGGATACTGTGGTGTTGCCCCTACTTAATTGATATTTCAAATGAAATTAGGAAATCACAAACCTGATATACGCATCTCCCTTCTGATAATTCTAAACTATTTCTGGAAATCTAATTGGAAATCTAATTTGTAATTTCCTCTCATAATAAATTAGAAATACCGGATGTATTAGATTGTTTACGAGTAAATTAATATCACTGGCGTTTTAACCTAATTGTATAAGAATTGTTATCAATTCTTAGCAATTTGTGTACAAATGAAAATATTACTAACTGGAGCTACAGGTTATATTGGCAAAAGGTTACTTCCTGTTTTGGTCAATACTGGACATAAAGTAATATGTTGTGTCAGAGATCCAGATAGTTTTACACCTCCAGCATCATTGCGGCCTTATATAGAAGTAATTTATGTTGATTTTTTAAATGCTGAAACACTCAACAATATTCCAAGCAATATTGATGCGGCGTACTATTTGATTCATTCGATGTCTGCTTCTAATGACTATGATAAATTAGAAGAAAAAGCTGCAAATAATTTTAAAGACTATGTAAGTCAAACAGATGCAAGCCATGTTATATACCTGTCAGGTATAGTCAATGAAGAAAACCTGTCAAAGCATCTCCAATCTCGTAAGAATGTAGAAATTATTCTAAATCAAGGAAGCTATAATCTTACTACATTAAGAGCTGGAATCATAATGGGTTCTGGCAGTGCATCATTTGAAATTATAAGAGATTTGGTTGAAAAACTACCTGTTATGATAGCCTATATTGAAGTAATTTATGTTGATTTTTTAAATGCAGAAACACTCAATAATATTCCAGGCAATATTGATGCGGCGTACTATTTGATTCATTCGATGTCTGCTTCTAATGACTATGATAAATTAGAAGAAAAAGCTGCAAATAATTTTAAAGACTATGTAAGTCAAACAGATGCAAGCCATGTTATATACCTGTCAGGTATAGTCAATGAAGAAAACCTGTCAAAGCATCTCCAATCTCGTAAGAATGTAGAAATTATTCTAAATCAAGGAAGCTATAATCTTACTACATTAAGAGCTGGAATCATAATGGGTTCTGGCAGTGCATCATTTGAAATTATAAGAGATTTGGTTGAAAAACTACCTGTTATGATAGCACCTAAATGGCTCAATACGAAATGTCAACCCATCGGGATCAGAGATGTTATCAAAATTTTGGAGTTAGTTTTATTTAATAAAGAACTATACAATAAAAACTTTGATATTGGTGGATCTGACATTCTTACATACAAAGAAATGCTATTGGCCTTTGCAAGTGTCAGAAACTTAAAAAGATTCATTTTTACTGTACCGGTTTTAACCCCGAAGCTATCTTCATATTGGCTTTACTTCGTCACATCAACTTCTTACCAATTGGCCAGTTCACTTGTGAATAGTATGCGAGTCGAAGTCGTTTGTCGAGATTCTTCAATCTTCGAAATTCTCCAAATTACCCCTGAAAGTTATGTGAAATCAATTGAAAGAGCATTTGAAAAAATAGAGTCTAATCAAATTGTTTCGAGTTGGAAAGATGCACAAATTAGTGGTGTCAAAAATATTGTCATTTCAGATTTTATAGATGTACCAAGTTATGGTTGTTATAAAGACATAAGAAGGAAAAAATATGATTCACGCGAAAGTGTAATTGGTAAAATATGGTCAATCGGCGGTGATACGGGTTGGTATTATGCTGACATCTTGTGGAAAGTCAGAGGTTATATTGACAAATTATTTGGTGGAGTTGGTTTGCGTAGAGGTAGAACGAATGCATCTAATCTAAATGTTGGCGATGCTTTGGATTTTTGGCGAGTGTTATATTCAAATAAAAAGGAAGGTCGTCTGCTATTATTTGCTGAAATGAAACTACCCGGTGATGCCTGGCTTGAATTCAAGATTGAAGACGACACATTGATACAATCTGCTATTTTCAGACCCCAAGGTCTTATGGGAAGATTGTATTGGTTTTCAATCATGCCTTTACATGGTATCGTTTTTAATGGGCTGATCAATAAATTAACTAAATGATAGCAAGTTGCTAAAATTGCAAATGCTCCTCTCCTTTTGTATCTTTTGAAAAAATTAAAGTATGAATCTCAAAGTCGGCCTTTTGGGTGGCGGTTCCTGGGGAACAACTGTTGCCTCTTTAACAGCGAGAAATTGCCCAACTACTTTATGGGCACGTAAAGAAGATACAGTTAATGACATAAACAACAATCATAGAAATGAAAAGTATCTTCCTGGTGCGCGTCTGACTTCCTCTCTCAAGGCAACGACCAATCTTGCCGATGCTGTAAAGGATGCAGATGTAATTGTCATGGGAATACCTGCCCAGAACTTCCGCACAGTTTTGCAGGAAGCTCGAAATTATATACGCCCTTGGATTCCTATTGTGAGCCTCGCCAAGGGTTTGGAAATTGGTACGAAAATGAGAATGACGGAAGTCATCGAACAAGAATTGCCTGGGCACCCTGCTGGTGTATTGACTGGTCCGAATTTGGCAAAAGAGATTTCTGCCGGTCAAGCTGCAGCAAGTGTTATCGCCATGGTTGATGATACCATTGCTGGCAGGTTGAGAAATGTTTTTCAATCGGGTCTCTTTCGAGTCTATACAAATGAAGATGTAGTAGGATGCGAACTTGGAGGTGCTTTGAAAAACATCATTGCAATTGCTACAGGCATGGGTGACGGTGCTGATGCAGGAGACAATACCAAATCAGCTATTATCACTCGAGGCCTTGCGGAATTAACGAGATTGGGTGTTGCTATGGGTGGCAAAACTTCCACCTTTGCCGGTTTAACCGGAATGGGTGATTTGGTAGCTACTTGCAGCAGCAGTAAAAGTCGAAATCATTATGTCGGTTATAATCTAGGAAAAGGAAGAAAAATAGATGAGATCATTGAAGAAATGGCTGAAGTAGCTGAAGGTGTGAAAACCACAAAAGTAGTTATGGAATTAGCCAAGGAATATCAAGTCGAAATGCCTATTGCTACCGAAGTTTTTAAGGTTCTTTATGAAGGAAATACGGTGCATGACGCCTTCAAGGGTTTGTTGAGAAGAGAAGCAGGTTCTGAGGCTGAACCAGCCTAGCCCTCCCCTATCATTTTCTGTCTTAGTATCCATAATTATCAAACAAACCCTTTATTTTTGGTGAGGAATCCTGATTTCAGGAAATTGAGAAATAAAGTATCAAATGTGAAGAAAATCAAACTAATTCAAGTGGAGAAATCAATGGATGAGGCCAGGAATTACGAAGAGTGGAAAGAATTGGCCATTGAACACGACGAATTATCAGGGATGCAGGAGTGGAAAGAAAAGGACAAATCTCATCTTTATGATTTCGAAGAAATCAAGTATCGTCTTGATACTTTGAGAAAATTACGCAAGAAAAAAGATGATGAAGGATTATTGTTTATTCTCAAAGAAGGAATCCATGGGAACATGGGTGGAATGGGCAAGTCTACCTTATATTCGAGAGCCA
Source organism: Saprospiraceae bacterium (assembly GCA_020629535.1). Classification (GTDB taxonomy): domain Bacteria; phylum Bacteroidota; class Bacteroidia; order Chitinophagales; family Saprospiraceae; genus JAHDBF01. The sequence goes on along the minus strand of JAHDDD010000131.1, from coordinate 6,771 downwards.
AATTTGGGACAAAAGATTTAATCAATGAATACATCGATGAAATATCTGCGGCTTTAAACCAAATATCCAAAACGCGGAAAATATCAAAAGCTGACAAAGTTGAGTTTTTTCAAATCGCTAGTCAATGCTTTGGAAGATCGGCTTTGATTTTAAGTGGAGGTGGACAGTTGGGTAATTTTCATATTGGTGTTTTAAAAGCATTGTGCGAAGCAGATTTGATTCCAAACGTCATTGCTGGTGCTTCTGCAGGATCAATGTTTGCGGCATTGGTCGGAACCAAAACAAACAGAGAACTCACCAATTTTTTTGCCAATAAAGAATATCATTCAGATCTTAAAAAGGAGGCAATACTGTATCACAACTTGCTAGGTACTGAAACTAAAATAAGTGCAAAAGATAGAATTGAAATCATCGAACAGCAAATTCCAAATCTAACTTTTCAAGAAGCTTTCGAAAGGACTGGAAGAAAAATAAACATAAGCATTGCTCCATATGAATCTCATCAAAAGTCGAGATTACTCAATGCAATTTCATCGCCTAACGTATTGATCCGGTCCGCCGTATTTGCTTCAACTGCAATTCCAGGAATTTATCCTCCAGTAACATTGCAAGCGAAAAACAGAGCAGGAAAGATTCAACCATATCTGCCAACAAGAAAATGGATCGATGGTTCCATGTCAAATGATGTTCCTACCAAAAGATTGGCTCGTTTGTATGGAGTCAATCACTTTATTGTAAGTCTGACCAACCCATTGGTACTACCTTTTGTGAGTGATCCTGGCGATGGCGGCTTATTACAACCTGTGAAAAAATTCGGGACCGTATTGATAAAAGAAGTAACCCAGTTCAATTACAGTATCGCTAAGAAGTTCTTCCGTTTCATGCCTTCATCATTTAACTTCACTGCGAATACCATCAATACAATCATTCAACAAAATTATACAGGAGACATTAATATCATTGCCGACCTGAGTCTTATCAGACCAGATAAAATCTTGGGCACACTTTCAAAAGAAGAGTTGCTAGAATTGGTGAGAAAAGGTGAAAGAAAAACCTGGAGGAAATTAGAAGCCATAAGGCTCACCACACAAATTGGGCGAACACTCGATGAAATTTTAAAAAAACATAAAGTAGAATTGGTCACATGAGTACATTATTGAAGAACGATCAATTCCAAAATGTCCTGCAAGAAATTGCAGATAAAGAAGGACGTGAAATTTCAGAAGTACATGAAATTGCAAATGATTATTTGCAAGAACTTTATTCCGTAAGACATCCTTTAAGCAATGTTGCTTCAATGAAGATTGTGGAATACTTGCTGGGCAGAGGCTTTGATAAAGAGATCGATATCGAGATTGAGGACCTCAGAAAATTGAGTCGGTTAATGTATAAACATCCTGTTGCTTTTGTGATCACCCACAAAACCTACATTGACCTCCTGGTACTTAACTATGTCCTTGCTCAACATGGACTCCCTACCCCATTTATTTTTGCAGGCATCAATCTGAAGTTGCCAATGGTGGCAAATCTTGCCCAGAATTCAGGAGTCATCTTCATTCGACGTAATATAAAGAGCAACAACATTTATAAGGCCACATTAAAGCATTACATCTCCACACTTGTTCAGGAGAACGCCGGTTTTGTTTGGGCCATTGAAGGGACAAGATCTAGAACTGGGAAACTGGTCTGGCCTAAAATGGGAATATTGAAATATATTTTGGATGCGGAACAAGCTGCAGAGAAAGAAGTTAAATACGTTCCGGTCTCAATATCTTATGATCTTATTCCGGATGTAAAGGTGATGACTGAAGAGGCAAAGGGGAAGTCAAAGCAGGCAGAAAATTTAGAGTGGTTGGCAGGTTATGTAAAAAAGCTAAGCACCAAGCTCGGACGAATTGCAGTAAGAATTGGTGACCCGGTCGACCTAACGGATGAAAGGCAATCTTTTAAAATTGAAGAAACTGTTGGTGAGAAACCTGTGATAAGCTCCGTGCCGAGGCTAGCCTTCGAATTGGTGCACAGTATTAATCAGATTACACCTGTGACAACCACCTCACTCGTATGCGTTACGCTGCTAAGTAAATTTGCCCTAAGTAAAAAAGAGCTTGAACTTCACGTCAACACCTTGATGCAATACATCGGACGTACTCAAGGCAATGTGCTCGTCGACAGAGGAAAACCTATTGGAGAAAGTGTGCAAAAAGCATTAAACCTCCTACTTAAAGATGATTTGGTGCTGTTGAGTGGAGAAGGAAAGTATGTTCAATATCAAATTAATAAGGAGAATTATTTAGAAAGTTCTTATTACGCCAATACTTGTATACATCATTTGTACCATAGGGCTTTCTCAGAATTGGCCCTACTCCATATCCACAATGAGAAGCCAGTCAATGCTTCTTTAGAATATTGGAAGATGGTAATGAAGGTCAGAGATGTCTTTAAATTTGAATTCTTTTATTCTAATAAGCTCAAGTTTACAGAAGAGATTGAGGATGATCTTTCCATGATTACAAAAGATTGGGAAACCATTATTAAGAAGAATAGTGGAAGAAGTATCCTGGACTTATTGGAGAAGAGAAGATTGTTGGTTGCTCCTGTCGTATTGGCTGTATATGTTGAGGCTTACATGGTGGTTGCCCATGCGTTAAAAAAGTGGGATGGCAAAAAAGAATTTGATGAGCATGAGTTTTTTCAGATTTGTGCTCGACAAGGAGAGGAAATGGAATGGAATGGTAGCATAAGAAGAATGGAAGCAGCCTCCAAGCCATTTATGATCAATGGTATTAGGCTCGCAAGAAACAGGGGTCTCATTCCAGAAAAGAAAAACAACAAACACAAAGAAATCGATGCCTTTCTCATTGAATTGGAGGCCATGTCAGACTCTATCAGGGTGTTGCGTGAAATGACTGTGCATAAGACTGTTAGTAAAGACAAGATACCGCTTGCACAAAGGTTTGTTCCGGGTTCCAAGACTGAAGCTATCGTCAGTGAAATCATGGAAACTGAAAAAGGTCCAGAAATTGCTGCTCTTTTTGATCTTGACAGGACCTTGATCAGAAGTTATTCTGCCACGGAATTTGCAAAAACTAGAATGACCAGTGGTAAGATGACGACACAAGAACTGATCAACCAATTTGCCGGTATTATTGTATACGCTGCAGGCAATAAGAACTTTGCTGGGTTTATGTCTGTAGGAACCCAAGGCTTAAAAGGAATCAAAGAATCCCAGTTTGTAAAGATGGGAGAAGAAGTCTACCTTAATACATTGGCAGACGAGATTTACCCAGAAGCAAGAGAACTTGTCAACGCACACTTGGAATGTGGACATACTATTGCTATAGTATCAGCAGCGACTCCATATCAAGTCATGCCCATTGCAAGAGACTTGGGTATTGAGCACATAATGTGTACAAAATTGGAAGTAGAGAAAGGCAGCTTTACAGGAAATATCATTGAGCCAACATGTTGGGGCAATGGGAAAGCCTTCTATGCGCAGCAACTTGCAGATGAACATGGATTGGATTTGGATAAAAGCTATTTTTACACTGATAGTATTGAAGATCTTCCACTTTTAGAAATTGTGGGAAATCCAAGACCCATGAATCCTGATGCTGAGCTTTCTAAATTTGCATACAAAAATGGTTGGCCAATTTATCATTTTCAATCAAAGCCCAAAATTGGAGTTTCTAATTTGGTCAGAACATTCATGGCAGCAGGAAGTATGTTTCCTGCCATACTCAATGGAATCTACAAAACAGGCACTACCCTATCTTCAAACACGGGCGTTAACTCAATGTGGGCAGCCTTTGCTGACTTGGCAATATCAATGGCTGGGGTGCACCTTGCCATTCGAGGTGAAGAATATTTAGATACTAGACCAGCCGTATTCATTATGAACCACCAAAGTAATGCAGATCCATTGATTGCGGCAAAACTGCTCAGAAAGGATGTGGTAGCTATTGCTAAAAAGGAAGTCAAAAATTATCCAATCGTTGGACAGATGGCCTCAGCTGCTGGCGTAATATTTATCGACAGATCTAATAAAGAGAAATCCATTGAAGCAATGAAGCCTGCGGTGGATGCGTTAAAAAGTGGTAAATCAATTATGATTTGGCCAGAAGGTACGAGAAGCAAAACCTACGATCTTTTACCATTTAAAAAAGGTGCATTTCATTTGGCCATGCAAGCAAAGGCTCCGATCGTTCCTATTGTAGTGCGCAATTCTCATGACATCTTGCCTCGCGGAGGATTTTTGTTGCAACCAGCAGTTGTTCAACTTGAAGTCTTACCTCCGATCTCCACAAAAAGATGGAAGCGCGATAAGCTTGATGCAAAAATTGAAGAAATCAGAAATCAATTTCTTGAAAAATTAGGACAATAATGACACAAGTGAGATTGAGTTTTTTTAGCAATACTATTCACTTTTTCCTGAAACTTTTGAATGTCAAGTCTTTTATGTATCGATGGGCAAAGTCATTCGAAACAGGCAAAGGGAGAAAACTAAAAGTGGCCAATGTTCCAGGATGGATCAGGCGCAATGCTGATGTAATTGAAGGCAAAGTTCAAGGGAGAAATGTTATTACTATTGTTCCCAAAAAAAGGAAAGGCAACATACATATTATCAATTTCCCGGGTGGTGCGTATGGACTCGAAGCAAATTCTTTAAACTGGTATTTGAATAAGCAGATTGTACAACAAACAGGCTTTAAGCTATCTATGATTCAATATCCTTTGGCTCCTGAGAGTTACTACAAAGAAGCCTTTGACATGGCTTTGGAAGCATATGAGTTGGTGTGCAAAGAAGACGAAGAAATTTACATAATGGGAGATTCTGCCGGAGGTGGATTTTCTCTCGCATTTACACATTTGCTGAATGAAAATCCAAATCTCAAATTTCCAACCAAACTTGTCTTAATCAGTCCTTGGTTGGATATGACAGATACCAACAGACCGTCAGATGAACTGGAATCAAGAGATTTGATCTTGTCTCACAAAGCCGCTGTGATCGCTTCTTCATATTGGGCTAAGGGAACTGAAAAAAGTCACTACCTCCTTTCTCCAAAGAATGGAAATTTAAGTAAATTACCAAAAGTCGGTCTTTGGATGGGGACACATGAAATATTTTATGATGATGCTATTGAATTTGATAAAAATTTAAGTCGCGCAAATATCCCACATCAATTTATTATCGGGCAACGCTTGCAACATGTTTATCCTATGTGGCCAACAAAAGAAGGTAGAAAAGGCGCAAGCGAAATCATTCATTTTTTAAGTAATTAATCATGCTCAACAGAATTTCTGATATACTCAAAGAACAAAATATTGAAACCATATCAGGAATGGATGCAACATTCCTTTATGGTGAAACTCCAACCAGCCCAATGCATATTGGAGGTTTAATTGTCATCGAAGGAAGTTTAACCTTTGAGGATTTCAAAAGCATCTTGTTATCAAGAATTCACTTTATACCAAGGTTGCGCCAAAAGTTGGCCCATGTGCCTATGAGTATCGATTATCCATATTGGATTGATGATCCAGATTTTGATATTGATTTACATCTCGATCACATAGCCCTGCCAAAGCCATCTAATTGGCAGATGCTCAGAAAAACAGCTGCCCACATTTTTTCAAAACCATTGGACAAATCTCGGCCACTTTGGTCTTTTACATTCATTGAAGGTCTTGATGAAATAAGCCAAATTCCCAAGGGTTCAGTCGCTATTTTAAACAAGATACATCATGTGGCCATCGATGGTGCCGGAGGTGAAAGTGGACTGCAAGCCTTATTTGATTTTAGTCCAAAGAAATATCCTATTCCTGAGCCTGAACCTTGGGAGCCTCAACCTGTTCCAAACGCAGCTTCATTGTTGACCAAAAGTTCTATGAGCTTTATTGAGTCCCCATTAAAATTTCCTGGTTTGGTGAAGGATGTCTTAACTGCTACAGCTCAAACTGGAGCATTCAGTAGATTTAAATTCGCGGACCTGCCAAAGGCCACCTTCTCTGCGCCTCGAACCCCATTGAATGGAATTGTTTCAGCCTCCCGTACTTGGGGTATGGCAATACTTTCACTGGATCGAATCAAAGCATTGAAGAATAAAATGGGAACAACGGTCAATGATATTATGCTAGGAATTTGCTCAGGAGCATTGAGAAAATATTTGGCTGAAAAAAATAAGTTACCTAGAAAGCCACTTGTTGCGATGGTCCCCATTTCAACTCGATCAAGCCATACTGACGGTGAGACTTCAGGTAATCAGATTGCTCAAATGTTGATCAAGTTGGGAACCCAAATAGAAGACCCCATTGAAAGATTGATGTACATCCAGGAAAATGCGATTAAAGGAAAGGCATATCAAAAAGCCTTGGGCGCAAAGACCATTTCAAAGATTGCATCCACAATACCGTTTGGAGTAGCGAATCGGGCAGCCAGGATTTACACAAGGTATAATTTGGCAAAGTTGCACAACCCTATTTTTAATGTAACGATTTCAAATGTCCCAGGTCCAAATTTTCCACTTTACGTGAATGGACATAAGATGTATTTATTATCTGGTATGGCACCGATCATTGATGGCATGGGATTGATTATAAGCATTTTTAGTTACAATGGACAGGTGACTATAAGTGCAACCTCATGCAAGAAGACCATGCCAGATGTAGATGTTTTTGCCAGGTATATTCGGGAGTCGGCCAATGAACTTGAAGAGCATATTCAAAAGTGGAAACCAAAGAAATTGAAGACAAAGACTAAGGAAAAGCCAGAGGAAT
>JAHDDD010000130.1 GCA_020629535.1 Saprospiraceae bacterium | reverse complement strand
ATCGCGAATGTATTGCTCATAATATCAAACCTATCCTTGGTATCGAGTTTCGGAAGTTTATCAATGAAGACTCACCATCGACATTGGGTGGAGTGAAAGATGGTGAATTTCTTTACCTAGGAATCGCCAAAAATGAAGAAGGTTGGAAAGAATTGACAGAACTGCTCACAGATTGTTCGCTCGACAGACACCAGCTACCAACAGAAGCACCTGATTTTAAAAACTGCTATGTTATTTATCGCAAACTTCCAAAAGGTATCAACCATCTGAAGGAAAATGAATTCATAGGTGTCAGACCTGCAGAAGTAAACAAGCTATTCAGTTCTTACCTCAAAGATTTTCCGGAAAAATTGGTAGTCTTCGCTCCGGTTACTTTTGAAAATGAAGATGGCTACAAAGTGCACAAACTTTTGCGATGCATTGACCTGAATATCGTCCTTGGAAAATTGGATCCGAAGCATTGTGCGAATGCAAGTGAATATTTTTATACACCCAAGCAGATTGAAGAAATCTTTTCTCAGTATCCACAAATTTTGGAGAATACCCAAAAGATCATCGACGACTGTCATATTGAATTAACCAGTGGCATGGTCAATAATCGTCAGACCTTCACTGGTTCGAAAGCGGGTGATATGAAGTTACTTTACAAGCTCGCAATCAATGGTTGTATACGTCGATACGGTGAAGGCCATCGAAAAGCCATGCAACGGACCCGAAAAGAAATTTCTGTCATTGACCGTTTGGGATTTGCTGCCTATTTTCTGATTACTTGGGATATCGTCAGATATGCCCAAACCGCAGGTTACCATCATGTCGGTCGAGGTAGTGGAGCCAATTCGATAGTAGCATACAACATGTTCATCACAGACGTCGATCCGTTAGAACTTGATCTTTACTTCGAACGTTTTATCAATCCTCATCGGACTTCTCCACCTGATTTTGACATCGACTTTTCTTGGGACCAAAGAGACGATGTGGTCGACTATGTTTTCAAACGTTACGGTCGAGAATATACAGCCTTGCTTGCCACCTACAACACCTTCAAAGGAAAATCCATCATCAGAGAACTGGGTAAAGTGGTAGGCTTGCCGAAAGCAGATATTGATCTGATCGTCGACTACCCAAACGAGACAGATAAGCACCATCATTTTGCCAAACATATTTTCAAATATGGAAAGATGATCGAAGGCTTTCCTAATTACCTTTCCATTCATGCTGGTGGGATTTTGATTTCTGAAAGACCATTGAATTATCACACTGCTTTACAGCTAATGCCAAAAGGTTTTCCCATCACACACTTTGATATGTATGGTGCAGAGGATATGGATTTTCACAAATACGATGTACTCAGTCAACGAGGTCTAGGGCACATCAAAGATGCCGTCGATCTGGTCGCCAGAAACAAGGGTCGGGCGATCGATATTCATGACATTGCTGAAATCAAAGAGGATACGAAAGTAAAGAAGCAACTTAAATCCGGTCAATGTATTGGTTGCTTTTACATTGAGTCTCCGGCCATGCGCGGTCTGTTGACCAAATTGAAGTGTGACAATTATATTCATCTCGTTGCAGCAAGTTCGATCATCCGTCCAGGTGTTGCAAAGAGTGGAATGATGCGAGAATACATACATCGTTTTCACAATCCGGAAAGCTTTACATACATCCATCCGGTATTTGAAGAACATCTTGGCGAGACTTTCGGTGTAATGGTCTATCAAGAAGATGTGATGAAAATAGTTCACCACTTTTCCGGGCTCGATCTCGATGAGTCAGATGTACTTCGACGAATTATGACTGGTAAGCGAAAGAACTCAGACACATTTAAAAATTTGATGCATAAATATTTTGCCAATTGCGAACAGCGGGGTTACCCCGACGAGTTGGCGAAAGAAGTATGGAGACAAATTGCGAGCTTTAGCGGTTATTCATTTTGCAAAGCACACTCCGCCAGTTTTGCTGTAGAATCGTTTCAGAGTCTTTTTCTCAAGACCTATTTCCCAAGAGAATTTATGGTCGCTGTAATCAATAATTTTGGTGGTTTTTACAGCACTGAATTTTATGTCCATGAGGCACGCATGTGTGGCGCTAATATTCATGCCCCTTGTGTAAACAACAGTACGTATCTGACCAACATTTATGGTGATGATATATATATAGGCCTTATCCATATCGCTGACCTTGAAAAAAAGGTGGCACTCGCTATTGTCACCGAAAGAGAAGAGGCTGGCCCTTACCGAAGTATGCATGATTTTGTAAGCCGACTTGATATCTCAAAAGAACAACTCGAAATCTTGATTCGAATGGGTTCTTTCCGCTTCACTTCACTGAATAAATATGAATTGATGTGGGAAAAGAATGCTGTTCACAATCCACAAATAAAGCATCATAACACGCCATCATTTTTTGAGGCCGAGGCAGATGATTATGATCTGCCGACCCTGACCGAAACCCAACACGAACAAGCCTTTGATGAAATCGAATTACTTGGTTTCCCGCTATGCTCACCATTCGATTTGCTCGAAACCATTGACCATGGACGGGTGGTCGCCCGTCAGTTAAAGTCAGTTATTGGTAAGACCTTGCATATGGTTGGTTACTATGTCACACGAAAGCATGTGACCACGGTTAATAAGAAGCACATGAGTTTTGGCACCTGGCTTGACAAAGAAGGAAAGTATTTTGATACTACACATTTTCCTCCTTCACTTGCGAGATACCCCTTTCGGGGAAAGGGTTGCTATCGCCTCTATGGTAAGATCGTTGAAGATTTTGGATTCCCAAGTATGGAGGTTATCAAGATGGAGAAGCTTCCTTATATAAAAGACGAAAGATACTAGTTCAAGATAGATCAATACCCATAAGTCTCTTTGCAACTACTACACCTCTCATGGTCGCATTGAGCACAGAAATTACGATCATAACCGTGATGTTCGCTACAGACACAACAACGCCACTTTCTCAATGGATTATAAAGTAATCTAAATATTTCCTTGAGCACTATCACAAAATTTATAAGATTAAGAATTGCTTAAGTTAGTATCAATGAAAATACAAAAAGAGCATTAATTTAAACAAAGAGGCTCATAAATTATTCTATTTGAACAAATTGGATTGATGATATTCAACGTAAGTTATAACGACCACAAAATAAAGCAGCAAATAAACGACACTGTAGGTAAACCATTTGGACTCATTGACAGATGGAGAATGAAAGGCATCGGATCAGGTAGATTAATCATTTTTGAATGTACGGAAGACCTGGAAATGTTGATCCGCAAAACAAATGACACTGCTTACACAAATATTGAAATAAGACCGAAGGGAATTATTGTCGGAATAAAGTCAATCCGAGAAACGTACGCGTGGGTAATTCCATATTACAAGTTGAGCATTTTTAAAACTGCTAACTATTTGGCAGTATACGACGGGAAAAATAAACTCAAAGCAAGACCAACAAATAAAACTGACAAGCTAAATGTCTTCTTGCAGAAAGTTATGGGATTAAAAGACAAAAATGTGACAAGTATTTCATAGAGAAATGACCCAATCTTTCCATTTGGTATTGCTCAGCTAATTTTGAATGGGGGAAGCATCAAAAAACAGTGTCTTAAAAGTAACATAGAAATTAAAGGGTATATTTTAAAAAGTCCAATCAAAGATTGGGCTTTTTTTATTTGCATATTCCAGATTCAACTTTCCATTCTAAGTTAATTTACCAACACTTCCAGACAGAAAGAAAATCGATACATTTGCGATTAAAAAAGTGATTATAGTAACTGGAGCTGCCGGATTCATTGGTTCATGTCTGAGTCATTTCCTTCTGAATAAATTCAAATCAGAACATTTCATTCTCGTCGATGATTTTAGTCGAGAAGACAAGTTAAATAACTTGCCTCAGGAGAGATGCAGGCTGATTGACAGAAACAAACTCTTTGAAGATCTCAAAGATGAATTTAAAGTAACCGCCATTTATCATCTTGGAGCCAGAACAGATACAACAGAAATGGATAAGACCATTTTCAATGATCTGAATGTAGCATATTCAAAAAAGCTTTGGACATATGCTTGCGAAAAAAATATTCCTTTTCTCTATGCCTCAAGCGCAGCTACCTATGGCGGAGGCGAACATGGTTTTGATGATGACGAATCTCAAATAGAGAAATTAAAACCCCTAAATCCTTACGGACAATCAAAACAAGACTTTGACATTTGGGCATTGGCCCAGAAAGCAAAACCGCCAAGTTGGTATGGTCTGAAGTTTTTCAATGTTTTTGGACCCAATGAATATCACAAGGGGAGAATGGCATCTGTTATCTTTCATACCTTTAATAAAATACAGTCAACCGGTAAGATGCAATTATTCCGGTCTCATAGGGAAGACTATGAAGACGGAATGCAATCAAGGGATTTTATTTATATACAGGATGTGGTCGAAATTTGCCATTGGCTTATTGATAATAAAGTTACATCCGGAATCTACAATGTCGGAACTGGGAAGGCAAGAACCTTTCTAGATTTAGCCACTTCTGTGTTCAATGCATTAGAACTGGAGCCAAATATTGAATTTATCGACACACCTGAAGACATCAGGGATAAATATCAATACTACACTCAAGCCAATATGAATAAACTAATAAGTGCTGGCTATCCTAACAATTTCCATTCTTTGGAAGATGGAATAGAAAGGTATGTAAAAGATTATTTAGTGCAAGGAAGTTTTTATTGCTCCACCTCTTCAAAATCTTGAACGGTAAGCTCAGTAGAATAGTGAATTAAAGTCCATTCGTCATCCATTTTCACAAATCTTCTGATGAGTTGGAAGAGCTTATCGCGATCTGTAATGCTTTCCGTAATCAATCCTTCAAAGTTTAAGAGCTGGCTTGTAAATCCTTCTTGATCCAGAAATGATTTGTGCATAGTCCATTCTTCTTGGGTCCACTTAGTTCCATCACTTTTGACTGCTAACGGAAAGAGTATGTGTTCAATCTGAAATATTGAATCCGAATGAAATCGTTTATAAAATTCCAAAAAATCAGGAGGTATCTCAGACAACTCAAATACTTCTTCTTGATTTGCTTGTTGTGCAGCTTGATTCTTACAGGATACCAGAAAAAGCATTGAAATGATTGCGATCAATTTCAATTGCATAAACGAGGAAGTAATCATTGAATTTTTCTGCTCTGATTTCATAATATCTGTGTTTTCCTAATGTCAGCTTTCCCGTGAATACAAATCCACAATTAATGTAACGAAACTCTGTAATATGAATATGTTCTTTGAAGTCAACTTTTTTTCTTCCATAAGATTTATAGATGCATTCCTTCGCGCCCCAAATAATATGATAATATGGTAGAACATTATCGTTTGGAATGAATCTCCATTCATCATCATTGATAAATTTATGAGCTATTCTAGATATTTTATCCAACGAAAGTTGAACATCAATACCAATGGAAACATCTGAAGTCATGACACAGGCCAAATCATGCGAATGTGAAATACTGATATGTTGATGAGAGTTCACCACATATGGTTTTCCAAATTTGTCTTTCTTCACCTTAGGCTTCTCTTTAAAGCCGAGTAAATTTTGTATCAGATATCGGCTGGCAAGCCACTCCTTTTGGCGTTTTGGAATCAGCGTTTCTAAGAAATCTGTTTCGTGACGAGTTAGACTAAGATCATTGAGGAAAAATCCATTGTCCTCCGTTCTCTCCCAAATGACCAATCTACTGCTGTGTTCAAATCGAATATCTCTTAACAAAGACATGAAATGCTAAATATTATATGAAGGTATCAATTAGGTCAAGATAAATTTTAATTTTGAAGAAAATAGTAACAGATGAGGATTCTTGCCGCATTCATTGTATTTCTTGGCCTTGGAGCATGTTCAAGTACTGTCCAATCATTGCCTGATCTGGATCTTATGAAACATGGTCTCCCAATAAAAATAAAAGCTCCCGAGAATGCAAAAGTAAATGTGCAGGATATGGGCTTGATGAAAGATGTCACTGTGAGTGCTGATGATGGCTTTTCACTTCAAATACTTTCCAGTGATGCTATTTCTGATATGCCTTCAGTAAAATCTGATCGATTAAGTGAGGTGAAGCGACATCCATTTTTTTCAAAGATTATTGAAGAGACAGATGCTGGTTTTATTTTTGAAAAAACGAGTCCTGACAGTTCCAAAAACTACGATTTTAGACACATACGATTTCAAGGAGACAAACAATATTTGTTTCAAGCCAGTATGATTGGAAAATTCACAGAAGATCAGGTTCGCGAAATGTGGGACGCTGTCAAATAAGAATTAAAGGAATTAACAATAAATAAAGTTTTATGAAGAAAAATTTACTCAACTGTTTGTTTTTGGCTGCGCTCGCATGTTTTGCCATGAGTAACTCAGGAGGACGAGGAGCAGTATCAGGTATGCCAGCTACTACGGCTCCTGGAGAAAACGGTCCTACGTGTGGATCACCAGGTTGTCACTCTGCTGGAAATTTCGAACCGACCATGACATTAAAAATGTTAGATGGAGATGGAAATGAAGTAGAACGTTACAAATTTGGAAATGATTATACCGTTCAAATTACCATCGAAACCACTGCAGCACCTGAGGGATATGGATTCCAAATGGTAGCTATTGATCAATCTTCAGAAGAAGGTTCTGGTTCATGGAATAATCTTCCTGAAGGCACTCAAGAAGTTACTATGTTGGACCGTGCATATGTCGAGCATTCTCAAATCTTAGCTGAAAATGTGATTGAAATTCCATGGACAGCACCTGCTGAAGGTGGAGCAGAAATTACAGACATTTATGTTGCCGCAAATGCCGTGAATGGTAATGGCAGTCCGGCAGCGGATGGTTCTGTAACCGCAGTTCTTTCTGTGCTTGAAGAAGAAACCTTATCAATAGAAGACGACGAATCAATTTTAATCAGATACTATCCGAATCCTACAACGGATTTCTTGGTATTAGAAAATAGCGATGCTCAGAATGTGACGGTTTTTAATTCTGTAGGTAAATTGATGAATAAAATTCAGGTAAATAACGGAAGAATTGATCTACAAAACCTGAATGGAGGAATCTATTTCCTACAACTTGAAAATCATACGCAGCTTCACAAAATAGTTAAGATTTAATCAGGTATATGTATAGCTCAAGTCAGGAAAAAGAACTGTTTGAACAGAGTAAGCATTTTTTAAAATTTCCTGCGGAGCAGAAATCCTACGATTTGTTGATAGATGTTCTCGTTTATCACGAATGGAGGTACGCAATTCAAAACGATCCTGTGATTTCAGATTTCGAATACGATCAATTATTTGATCAATTAAAGAAACTGGAATCACAGGATTCAAAAATAATCAGGCCCGACTCACCCACCCAAAGGGTTACTACTGACCTCAATCCTGAATTCCCTTCTGTCGACCATTTGACTCCCATGTTATCTTTGGGCAATTCATACAATGCAGAAGATCTAAAGGACTTTGATCGTCAAATCAAGAAACTATTGGGCACTGAAGAAGATATTTCATACAATATCGAACCCAAATATGATGGCGGTAGTATTGCATTGGTCTATGAAAACGATATGTTACTGCGAGCAGCCACAAGAGGCAATGGAGTTCAAGGTGAGGAAATGACGCCCAATGCAAGAGCGCTGCCATCTATACCACTCAAAGCCGCTTTTTCTAAATTTGGAATTCATACAGCTGAACTCAGAGGAGAAGCCATCATTCCAAAGGATCTGTTTAAGAAAATCAATGAAGAACGGGAAACAAAAGGCCTGAAGCTATTCGCAAATCCTAGAAATTCAGCTGCTGGTGGTCTTCGAATGAAGAGGCCGAGCGAAACAAGAGATCGGGGTATTGAAGTTTTCATTTTTCAAATGAGTTATGCAGCTGATAAAGATGGAAATGATATCCTCGCAAGTTTTGGAAAGCATTCTGAGCACGTACACATGCTCGGTGAAATTGGTTTTAAAATTCCCATTGACGGTTCGAAAGTCGTAAATAAAATAGACGATGTTTCTAAGTTCATTTCTACATGGGAACCCAAAAGAGATAGCTTAAATTACGAAATTGATGGGATGGTAATCAAGGTCGATGATCTTGCATCTCAAGCAAAAATTGGATACACACAGCATCATCCAAAATGGGCCATTGCCTATAAATTTAAAGCCAAACAGGCTACTACTACCCTACTTGATGTTGAATACCAAGTTGGAAAAGTAGGCTCAATTACTCCCGTTGCCAAGGTGGAACCTGTGTTCCTTGCGGGTGTTACGATATCATCTATTTCTTTGCACAATGAAGATTTCATTACACAAAAAGATCTTCGAATTGGTGACAAAGTATTGATAGAAAGAGCAGGAGATGTAATTCCTTACATTGTAAAATCAATGGAAGATCTCAGGACCGGAGATGAAAAACCCATAGAGTTTCCAAAGCATTGTCCTGTTAACGGTACGGACGCACCTGTCGAATTGGTGAAAGTGGAAGGAGAAGCTGCATGGCGATGTCCAGATTGTCAATGTGGTAAACAAAATTTACAAAAAATCATTTTCCATATTTCCAAAGATGCCATGGACATTGACGGATTTGGAAAGTCCTATGTTGAACGATTTCATGAAATGGGTTGGGTTAAAGATATTACCGATGTATACAATCTTGACTATGAAGCCATTTCTCAATTGGAAGGATTTGGTACTCGCTCAGCTCAAAAAATTGAAAAGGCCATTGACAAAGCAAAACAAAATCCCATTCAAAGATTGTTGCATAGCCTGAGCGTTCATCACCTCGGAAAGAAAGCTAGTAAAATCATCGCCCAAAAAATAAATCATGTTCTTGATTTAAAAGATTGGACTCTCGAAGACTTCACTTCTATAAAAGATATTGGCCCTGTCGTAGCAGAAAATGTCATCGAATTCTTTCAAGACGAGAAGAATGTCGAGATGTTAAAGACGCTCGAATCATATGGAGTTAATTTAACTCAAACAGAAGCTGACAAGCCCATTGAGGTGAGTGATGATGCTCCCTTGGTTGGCAAGACCATTCTATTTACCGGAACTCTCCAAACATTGAAGCGAAACGAAGCCAAGAAGATTGCTGAAGAAAATGGAGCAAAAGCTATCTCTGCTGTCAGTAGCAATTTAAATATATTGGTAGTGGGAGAAAAAGCCGGTTCAAAGCTTACCAAAGCTCAAGCCTTAGGTACCGTTCAAATTATGACTGAACAAGAATTCATCGAATTGCTCAATTTGGATAAGTAAATTACTTAGAAGGCAACCCATTGACCACAGCCTTAAGTCAAGACTTTGTTAAGGGACCCAAGATAAATGCGTACAATGGATATTTGACGTTACTTTTGCACCTGATTTTCCCTAATAGAAATTTTGAGTAATGAAAAAGCTTTCATTTTATTATTTATTGATCTCCGGATTACTCGGTACGATTTTCATTTTTTCGTCGTATGCTAGCAATCATGTTGATAAAGAAACATTCGCTGAAGAAGATAGAACGCTTCCGCAAATCATCAAAGCAATTTCACTAGATAGGACTGTCACCTTCGCAGGTGAGGTGTTGCCAAAAACGCAAGATGCAAGAGAGAGACTAGATAGGGAGATGTCGGTCAATGCTTATTGGCATTCAAGTACACTTTTAAATATCAAATCAGCCAACAGGTATTTTCCGACCATTGAAAGAATCCTTGCTGAAAATGGTGTGCCAACTGATTTTAAATATCTGGCTGTAGCAGAAAGCAACTTACGAAATGTTGTATCCTCTTCTCAAGCCAAAGGATTTTGGCAATTTAGAAAGTTAGCTGCTAAAGAATTCGGATTGGAAGTAAATGACGAAGTTGACGAAAGATATCATTTGGAAAAATCAACAAAAGCTGCAGCTCAATACCTTACCCAACTTTATAAGAGGTTCGGAAGCTGGTTTGATGCAGCAGCAGCCTACAATATTGGCCCAACCTCTTATTCCAAGATTAAAAAGAGACAGGGCGAAAATTCATACTTTGATTTGAATTTAACTGATGAAACTAGTCGGTATGTTTTCAGACTCATCGCATTCAAAGAAATTATGAGTAATCCTGATGTATTCGGGTTTTATCTAGATCATGGTGAGAAATATCAACCTCTTCCAGAATTCTTTGAAGTTAAGGTTGATAAGTCTGTTGACAATTGGGGAGCATTCGCCAGAAGATATGGTATTTCTTATCGAGAATTGAAAATCTTCAATCCTTGGTTGATTGACAACAAACTGACAGTCATCAAGAACACCTATTACATTAAGATTCCAAAGAAATAGATTCCAAAGAAAAATCACTTAACGGAATACACTGCTAATTAGAAGGCAATCAAATTGTCAAATCTGATCGTAGCTGTATTAAATATATCCGAAAATTATTGGATCAGATTCTAGAAATCTATGTCCTCGCTGAGCAGTAGTATTCGTATATTGGCGAAAGAGGGTACTTAGGTGGTAAAAAAAAATAGACCGGTTCGAACCCCCCGATGAACCGGTCTGAAAGAAGAACTTAATCACTTA
>JAHDDD010000129.1:4230-10565 GCA_020629535.1 Saprospiraceae bacterium | reverse complement strand
AGTACAGGATAAAATTTCTCATACAGAGCCTTTTGGGCCCATTCTTCATTTCTGACGCATGCCGAAATAAATTCCTGTTCGTTCTGTTGAAGTGAAATAGTCAAGTCCATTTTATCAATGATTACAATTTGAACAAGCTGTTTTTTAAGCTGGTATGTCTAGAAAACGTGAAATTTCTATTTTTGCTGCCTGTTCGCCTCAAATTAGTTAAAAATGTTGATAATTATAAAATACTCTCTTTTGACGAGGTCAGATTCTATGGTCTCATAATATTAAATTAAATAATCCTTAAATGTTATATTTGTATCATAATCAATGGTATATAAATTAGGTTTTTGTAGTATATGAGCGACACCACAGTTAAAAATTCCAAGAATGGAAATGGTAATAGTCCGACACTTGAATCCATGTACAAAGAGTACTTTTTGGACTATGCTTCTTATGTGATCCTTGAGAGAGCAGTTCCAGGTATTGATGATGGTCTTAAGCCTGTGCAAAGACGAATTTTGCACAGTATGAAAGACAAAGATGATGGAAGGTATCACAAAGTTGCCAACCTCATCGGTCATACCATGCAATACCATCCGCATGGGGACGCTGCCATTGGAGACGCATTAGTGAAACTCGGTCAAAAAGACCTGCTGATTGATCCTCAAGGAAACTGGGGTGATGTAAGGACAGGAGATTCCGCAGCTGCAGCGAGATATATAGAGGCCAGACTTACCAAGTTTGCACTGGATGTTTTGTTCAATCCGCAAACTACTGAGTGGCAACTATCTTACGATGGAAGAAATAAAGAGCCCATTTCTTTGCCGGCAAAATTTCCTTTGGTACTGGCACAAGGTGTAGAAGGAATCGCTGTAGGATTATCGACTAAAATACTTCCTCATAATTTCATCGAACTCATCAAAGCTTCGATCAAATCATTGAAAGGTCAATGGGTAAAAATCTATCCCGATTTTCAGACGGGTGGGTTCATTGACGTGTCAGAATACAACTCAGGCAAGAGAGGTGGCAAGGTAAAGATCAGAGCCAAGATCGAGCAAGTCGATAAATCCACCTTGAAGATCACAGAATTGCCATTTGGAATTACGACCACAAATTTGATCGATAGTATACTCAAAGCCAATGATAAAGGAAAAATAAAAATCAAAAAGGTAGTAGACAATACTGCCAAAGATGTCGAAATCTTGCTTGAACTTCCAGCAGGAGTTTCACCGGAAATTTTGATTGACGCCCTGTATGCGTTTACAAACTGTCAGATCAGTGTGTCGCCAAACGCATGTGTGATCGTTGACAATAAACCACAGTTTCTTAAAGTTGAAGACATTCTCAAAATCTCAGCTGAGAATACCAAGAAACTTCTTGGCATGGAGCTCGAGATCAAGAAAGGCGAATTGCTTCAAAAAATCCATCTTGCGAGTCTTGAAAAAATATTCATTGAAAAAAGAATATACCGTGACATTGAAGAAGCAGAATCATGGGAAGAGGTTTTGAAAATCATTGCCAAAGGGCTTAAAAAATATGTGTCCACACCGTCTGATAAAGCAAAGAAGTCAGACAAAAGGTTGAAACTTAGAAGAGATATTACAGAGGAGGACATTGTAAAGCTCACCGAGATTAAGATTAAGAGAATTTCCAAATACAACAAATTCAAGAATGAAGAATTGTTGTTAAATCTGGAAACCGATCTTAAACAGGTTAATCACGATCTAAAGCACCTCACAGAATTCACCATTGCGTTTTATGAAGGCCTCTTGGAAAAGTATGGAAAAGGGAAAGAAAGAAAAACGGTCATCATGGAATTCGATGCCATCAAAGCACGTACTGTGGTGGCACAAAATGCCAAACTATACATTAACCGAAAGGAAGGATTCGTAGGGAAAGGTCTGAAGAAGGATGAGTTTGTTTGTGATTGCAGTGATATTGATAACATCATTGCCTTTACAGGGGATGGTAAATTCAAGGTGGTGAAGATCGACGACAAGGTTTTTGTTGGCAAGAATATTCTTCACGCGGCAGTTTGGAAAAAGGGAGACGACCGGACTACCTACAACATGATTTATGTCGACAAAGATTCTGGAACGACCCGTGCCAAGAGATTCAATGTGACAGGAGTAACGAGAGATAAATCATATGAACTTGGTAAAGGGAAAGGATCAAGAGTACATTACTTTACGGCCAATCCAAATGGTGAAACAGAGATTGTCAATATCCAATTGTCACAAGGTTGTAAAGCCAAGAAGAAAAATTTCGACTTCGACTTTGATCATCTAGATATTAAAGGTCGTGGTTCTGGCGGGAACATTGTAACGAAGTATCCGGTCCGAAAGGTAACCCTACTTGAAAAAGGTAAGTCTTCACTGGGCGCTATCCATGTCTGGATGGATGAAACCAGCGGCAGAATCAATTTTGACGAAAGAGGAAAATATCTGGGTGAATTCGATACAGGCGATCAATTGCTCGTATTATCCAAGAATGGATCTTACCAGGTAGTCGAAATGAACGAAGGCAAAAAAATCGATGTGGAATCATTGATGGATATCGCAAAGTTTGAAGCTGATGTACCAGTCAATGTTTTATACTATGAAGGAGACAAAGGATGGAGTATGGTAAAGCGATTTGTAGTAGAAACATCTAAGCTAGATCAATGGTATCCCTTCATAGGAGAACATTCGCAATCGAAATTATATTATGCCAATATTGGTGATCAAGCAGTTGTAAATTACAGTTATAAAAAGGACAAAAAGAAGGTAGATACGGAATTAGACATCGCAGAATTTGTCGGAATCAAAGGATGGAAATCTTTAGGCAACAAATTGGGAGAATTCAAAATTTTGAAAGTCGATGCCCCTGAAGAAACTCCCGTTTCAGCTCCTTCTGGAGAATTGCCATTCGGAGAAGAAGAAGTTGTAGAAACAAAGACAAGCAAACCGGTAGCTAAGTCAAAGCCAGCGGCAAAAAAAACAACTGCTCGGAAAACAGCAAAGAAAGCAACCGCAAAGAAAACCACTGGTAGAAAGAAAACTGCTGCAGCAAAACCTAAAGGCAGGAAGACCACTGCTAAAAAAACAACTGCTCGAAAGTCTGCATCAAAGAAATCTTCAGCAAAGAAAACAACTGCTAAGAAAAGTGCTGCAAAGAAAACAACAGCTAAAAAATCTACATCCAGAAAAAAGACAACTGGAAGAAAGAAAACGACAGCAAAGAAAAAGACCACAAGAACAAAAGGTAAAGGAAAGGGAGGACTGAAGCCTGGCGACACCATTGAATTTAATTTTTAGAATTCCATGGTCTAAATAAAATATACCGAGAGAGCAAAGCTCCCTCGGTACGTTACGATCAGAGAGCAGCGCTGTTCTCTGAATGCTGTTCAATTATTTGAATATCTCTGGTGTTCTTTTGGATCGATACTGCGCCAAACATGGCCAACAAAAATCCAAATGCATAAAAGCCTTTTTCACTCGGTAACAATGAAGCATTCCACAATCCTACCACCAATAGGGTCATTGAAATGAAGACCCCAAACCAACAGATATTGTGATAAATTTCTGTCACTTTGATTCCTTCCAGTTTATCCCTCACACTTTTTTGCAAGGAAACCACGGCAAACAAACCGAACATCAACAATGTGAAATAATAACCCTTTTCATGTAATACCATATTGGCTCTCCAAAGTCCAATGAGGTAACCAAAAAATCCGATCGCTAAAGCAGCCCATGAAGAGCTGACGTAAGCAGCTGAAGGTCTCTGATTCATAACTCTGATTTTTAGTTAAAGAATATGGACCCAAAGAAATACGCTCTCTTCTTTAAAAAAGTTGATGTATGATAACTTTTGATATTGCCCTAAATAACTTATCCTATGGTAAGTTTTTAACCGCCAAACTTATTTCTAATTCGGCTCAAGCTTTCAGGAGTCACACCCAGATAGGACGCTATGTGCTTGGAAGCTGTCCTTTGAATCAGTTCCGGAGATTCCTCCAACATGGTTTTGTATCGGTTTTCTGCAGTCTGGGTTAGCAATGCAATTTGTTGTTTTTGCTTGTGAACAAACAATGTTTCAGCAGCAGCTTTTACGATCTTCAATCCCATCACATTGTCAAAATATAAAGCTTCAATTTCAGATCTTGAAATTGAGTATAAGGTGGTATCTTCCAATGCCATCGTAAATAATTCGCTGGGTCGATTTTCGATGAAGGACATGTAATCACAACTGAAGTATTCTTCATAAAATAAGTCGAGGCATTTGGTGTTATTATCTGACCAAATAAAAACTCCTACTGATCCTCTTACGATGATATCTATGAAGTTTTCAATACTCCCTTCTTCTTTGATGATTTCGTTTTTCTTGAAATTTCTTTGCTGCATTTGCTGGGCAAATGTTTCCCAAACATCCAACGGAGCTTCCCAGTAATGATCAAATATTTTCTTTATGAAATTGCCGTCAACTTTTTTCATGCTGCAATCAGATACTTTGAAAAGCTGTTAAGCACAGCTGTTACATTGATTGGTTAAAATTAAAAATATAGAGCTACAGTTAGGAATATGTTCCTCGTTTCTCTCGGAATGACAAATAAAATAATGGTATTTCGTTCGAAGTCCCAGTCAATACATTCAACGTATTAACATTGACTTCACCTTTGGTTAATGGGTGAATCCTTTTTATTTGACTTATTCACATTATCATAAAGTTTACAAAAGCTACAGTTAAGACTCATTTCTGATCTTTGTATTAAATAGAAGTCAATCATTATGAAAAAAGTCAAACTTCTGAATATCCATAATTCTGCAGAATTGCTTCATTCTATGGATAAAATAGAAAAGCTCAAATTTGTACAATCTGATATTATCACTTTGCAAGGTTTGGGTTGTTCGAAGAGGAGATCCGAGGTCATCAATACTTGTGATATAGCATTTCATTCCTTTTATTCAAATTGGAGCATTCTTGAACAAGAAAAAGAGAACTATATTCAAAATAGTCAATTGGTCACTCTATCCAAGTACCCAATTGTGATGGAGTCCTTTTATCCATTGAAGCAGCATAATTTATTTCAGGCTGAATGTAAAGATCATAAATCGGGATTTTTTTAATATCTACCATTGATACAGGATTTGGTTATCTGAATGTTGTGAATGTGCAGCTGATTGAAGGTGATAGTATCATACAAGATCAACAAAGGATAAATCAATTAAGAGAATTGAAAGAATTGTTGAATTTTTATTTAAAAGAATTTTCTTTTCCTTGCATCTTAACTGGTTTCTTCGGCGATGATTTGTTTAAGAAGACGAGATCATATACGGGCAAAGAGGTAGTGCAATACATAGAATACCAATTAGATTTTAAAGTGCTTTACACTGACTTCCAATCGGAATGTATTTTCGGCTCTCCTAATATAAAGTTCAATATTGAATCTACAATATTTGAACATCAGAAGGGTTTGAAAGAAGTTTCTTAAAATACAATGAAATGTTTACCGCAATAGTTGTTTGTTTTATA
Source organism: Saprospiraceae bacterium (assembly GCA_020629535.1). Taxonomy (GTDB): domain Bacteria; phylum Bacteroidota; class Bacteroidia; order Chitinophagales; family Saprospiraceae; genus JAHDBF01. The sequence continues at coordinate 5,066 of JAHDDD010000129.1, read as the reverse complement.
TACTTGTTCCAGGAGTCGGGTACAGATTAATAAAAGGTTAATCTTGCCAAAGACTCCTATTTTCACTTCCAATAAATAAATTCTGGGACCGGACTAGTTGCCGCTTTTTTCTGCGGTGGGTTCTGCTTTTTTATCTTCCGTTTCTTCGACTTTTGGCTTTTCCATTACGAAACCATCAAGAAACAAATGAATAGGATCATCATTGATGTTCGTCATGATGGTAATTCGAGGCTTTTGTTTCCCTTTCTTTCCAACACTGTTGTATCGCACGCCAATGTATCCTTTCTCTCCAGGATTTAAGGCAATGAATGGATAACTTGGTTGAGTGCATCCACAAGTCGCTTTGGCACTTTCTATACTGAGTGGAGCATTGCCAGCATTGACAAAATTAAACTTATAATCCACCACATCGCCAGACATGATGGTATCAAAAGTGATCACCTTTTCATCAAATTCAATGGCCGGAATTCTTTTACCCGTGTTGGTAGATTTGGGAGCAGGCTTTGGATCGGAAACTACCTCATCTTTTTTAGATACCACTTTTTGGAAAACTGGTTTTTCGGTATTTTGGATACCTGCACTTTCATTGAGAATTTTTCTGGCAGCCTCTTGTTGCTGAGCAATGGTTGATCTTACTTTCGGCTTTGGCGTATCTTCTTCTTGAGGTATTCTGGTTTTTTGCACAGGTTTTTTCTCAACAACTGGTGGAATATCTTCTACCAATGCCTCCTCAACTTGAACTTCCTTTTCTGAAAGCTCTTCTTCTGTTGGCGCAGATTCTACGGAAGCGCTTTCATAGGTAGGAGAATGATCGACTTCATTCAACGAAGCCGCTG
>JAHDDD010000129.1:0-4130 GCA_020629535.1 Saprospiraceae bacterium | reverse complement strand
ACGGAAGCGCTTTCATAGGTAGGAGAATGATCGACTTCATTCAACGAAGCCGCTGATTTATCTTGTTTACAAGAAATAAACAGAAGCGAAAAAACTAATATGAAAAGGCTTTTAATACGCATTAAAACATAAATGTATATGTTTTGACGTAAAAAAACAGACTTGTGTACGTGTTTGGCGTTATTTATTTCAAAAGAGTGAAATTTCCTGCCTTTTGGAAGGTTTCTCCCCGACAAGTGTACTCGATTTTGTAGACATACATTGATGGAGCTTGCTCAATACCATTGAACATGCCATCCCAACCATCATCTTTGGTCATGGTTTCAAAAACTTTTGCTCCCCATCGATCATAGATTTCAAAATAATTCAAATCCTCTATGATAAAATTATTGCTGATCGTGTACAGATCATTTAAATCATCATCATTCGGAGTGAAAACATTCGGCAATAAAAGATTCGAACAATCTATCTCATTATCATCTATTACAAAAACATCAATACTATCTCTGGTCAAACATGTCCCATGATCGATGTTCCAAAAATAGGTAACGGACTCTGTAGGTGACGCTTCGGGTTCGAGCACAGAAGTAGATGAAAGTCCTGCACCAGGAGACCATGAAAAGTTGGGCGCACATGTACCACCCGTCCTTATCGGGAATATATCTCCTTCGAATATGGTTGTGTCTTGTGTTATGATTTGATCTTCAAATACATTCAAAGCAGCCTGCTCTTCTAAAGTGAGCGGGTAATCCCAAATTTTAATTTCATCAATACGACCATTCATATTCGATTCCTGAATGCCTACACAAGGAGAACCACCCAATCTGATTTGGTGTTTTGTGCCCATCACGATCTCTTCAGTCAATGTTTTCGTTTCTATAAAAACACCATCGACAGTCAATGAATATTCCTTTCCAAATTTCGTAAAGATGATATGGTGCCAGCAAAGGTCTTCGTTGATTGGTCCGATTAAAAAAGCACCAAGCCCAAAATTCTTTGCAATCTGAACATCCAATTCTTTAATTTGCGGAAGGTATTTTACCAAAAAGACAGAGTCCTTAGAGCAATCCCCTTGTATTCCAAAAACCGTATAAGGTTGAGGTGCATCGTCTACCCAGAAATACATCGAAAATGTAAAGTCATTGTTAAACAAATCAATGATTTCTTCATCAAGGTGCAAACTGTCCATTGCGCCGTCAAAGTAAACACCTTCGCCTGAGATTCCACAATCACAATCTATGGTGCTGCTCTGAATATAATCGCTCAAACCTCCTTGCACATCTTCTCCTGTACAGTTGTCAAAATTTATGTGTACTACTGGATCTGCTTGAGACCAACCCATGAAAGCCAGTGAAACCAATATGATGATTGTGAATATTTTTTCCATCATGATCCAAAGATACTATCCAAATTAAATCCGCCCGGCAGCATGTTTGAAATATTGCTTTTAGATGCTTCAGCTTGCATACCTTGAGCTTGTGTAAAAGCTCGGTTGACAGTGTCAAGCAAAAGATCTTCGAGCATTTCCTTTGATTCTGCATTCATCAATGCCTCGTCAATACTGAGGTCCCTGATATTTCCAGTGCCATCACAGGTGAGGCGAATTTTCCCTTCAGCCGATTCAAGATCGAATGTTTCCTGAGAGAGTTTTTCCTGCATTTGTTTTTGAGTTTCCTCAAATTGTTTCATCAAGCCGTCGAGCATAGGTTTGAATTTTATTTAAAACGAAGGTAATTAACTGATTATTTGGATTATATAAAAGCAATACAGAAGAACAGCCATGACGCCTTCCCATTTGCTTATTCTATTGGATGTTACCATGTAAGCAAATAATATGGTGATGACGATCATAAACGGCATAGAAAAGGCCATGGTACTTTCTGGTATTTTTATTTCACCAAAAAATACCGGTATTCCCATTACTCCGTAGGTATTAAAAATATTTGAACCTAGGACATTTCCCACAGCGATCGCATGCTTGCCTTTTCTTGCTGCAGCCATGCTTACCATCACTTCTGGAAGTGAAGTTCCGAATGCGATGGCAGTCAATGCTATGATATCTGGACTGATTCCCCATTCCAGCGATATTTTTTCTATTGAGACTATCGTATAGGTTGCTCCTAGATAAACACACACACCACCCAAAATCAACATCAAAATGGTTTTGGGGGTTATTTTTTGTCTTTCGGTGTTTCCGCTATCCGATCCACTAACCGAATTGAATAGGAAAATCACCAATGCCAAGAGAAAAATGACTGCCTCAGGTATACTGAAATGAAAATCAGAGATGGCAAAATAGAGCAGCACAGCTGAAAAGATCAGAAGCGGTACATCCACATCCATGATATTGAATTCAAGTTTGATGCCTTTGCCTACGATGGCAGTCAAACCAAGCACCAGTAAAATATTGGCAATGTTTGATCCAACCACATTTCCGATCACAATTTCCGAAGTGCCACTAAGCACTGAGGCGATAGAGGTGGCCAATTCTGGCAGTGATGTACCAAATGCGACGATGGTGACCCCAATAATGAATGGGGAAATACCAAAAGAAAGTCCAATTTTTTCTGCTGAATCAATAAACCAATCTGATCCGAGCAACAGAACTATAAGACTTCCGACAAATGTGAGATAAACAAGAACCAAGGTAAGTGGATTTTCCTCTTTCTGAATCGTTTATATTATCAGGAATATTTTCAACTTTGCACTGACAGTGCGCAAAAATAAGAATATTTGAATACTGTACCGCATGACAAAATGCTTGATAAATGTCCAAAGAAGTAGCCAAGGTTGATGAAGAAAAGGAAATGAGTTTTTTTGAGCACCTTGAAGAGCTCAGATGGCACATTATCAAGGCTATTATCGCCATTGTAGCAGTGGCTATAGGGTTTTTTGCCCTTGGATCGATTGTTTTTGATACCATTGTTTATGCCCCAAGACACGATTCATTCCCTACCTACAAGGCATTTTGTGCATTATCAGAGCGTACTTGTTTTGGTCCACCCGATTTTGAGCTAATTACCCGTGAAATGGGAGAGCAATTCTTCATTCACATCAAGGTTTCGCTGTGGTTGGCGTTGATTTTCACCTTTCCTTTTGTTTTTTATCAATTCTGGGCCTTTGTTAAGCCTGGACTTTATGAGCATGAAAAGCAAGCAGCAGGAATGGTTGTTTCAACATGTACTTTCTTGTTTTATATGGGTGTAAGTTTCGGGTATTTTATCATTTCACCCTTTGCCATTACCTTTTTGGCAGGTTATCATATTGGTGCGGATGCGGTAAATAGCCCGACTTTGGCGAGTTATGTGAGTTATATGATGATGTTTACTTTGCCGGTTGGTTTCGTTTTTCAGATGCCTCTTTTGGTGTATTTTCTCAGTAAAATCGGTGTTGTGACGCCAGAAAGGATGAAAAAATACCGCAAACATGCCTTTATTGTTATTTTGATATTGGCAGCCATTATTACTCCACCAGATATTGTTACACAATTTTTGATAGGTATTCCTGTGTTCTTATTGTACGAAACGAGTATTCTGGTTTCCAAGCGAGTACAGGCCAAAAAGCCCAAAGTTTAGAGCACTAAAAATTAATATTTAGACTAATCTAAATCTATAAATAAGAACAGAATGTCAGTAAAGACCACGAGGATTTCTTCAAACATGACCTTGGTTTTGGCCTTGTTCTTCCCGACTTTTTGGATTGTGTTTTTTGGTCTTTTTACTTTGGCTCTGTTGTTCTCGGATCAATCAGAATTGCCATTTCCTGCCATTCCGTATATGCGTTGGATTATTCTTGCGTTTTTTCTAGTCTTTTTCATGCTCATATATATTACACTAATGAGGTTAAAGAGGGTAGAGCTTTCTGCTACACATGCATATATATCAAACTACTTTAAAACCTACTCCTACGAATTCAAAGACATTGAAAAGGTAAAAAGTGTAAATTTTGGCTTGTTTGAGATTCTCATTCTACATCTTAAATACAAAGGGAAGTTTGGTAAGAAAATTCCTTTCCTTCTGAAGCGGGTCCAATTAGAACATTATTTGAAGGAAGTAGGGGAGACTCCGTTCTCAGATCTTGGATAAGCTTTGCTTTGTCCTTTGAAGCATTGGTGACAACCATGTTATCTT
>JAHDDD010000128.1:10462-10694 GCA_020629535.1 Saprospiraceae bacterium | reverse complement strand
TGACTTCCACCCACTTCAGTGATTCAAATCATATTATGAATCAATGAAGTGGCCTGAGGCTTGGGAGATTTCACAACCCCGGGCTAAAGCCCGGGGTTATGAATCTGTCACCCCTACGGGGTTTGATTCATGAATACAACCACCTATTCAACTTCAAAAATTCTTCTACAATATCAACACATACAATCACCGTTACAATTCACTGAATTCCACCCACTTCTGTGATTCAAAT
>JAHDDD010000128.1:8573-10452 GCA_020629535.1 Saprospiraceae bacterium | reverse complement strand
CCACCCACGTCTTCAAATAATATTATGTATCAATGTATTGGAAATGAGGCCTGATAGACTTCATAACCCCGGGCTGAGGCCCAGGGCTATGAATCTGTCACCCCTCCGGGGTTTGACTCATGAATACAACACACCTATTCAACTTCAAAAATTCATTTACAATATCAACACATACAATCACCGTTGAAACTCACTGACTTCGACCCACTTCAATGATTCAAATCATATTATGAATCAATGAAGTGGCCTGAGGCTTGGGAGACTTCATAACCCCGGGCTAAAGCCGCGGGGCTATGAATCTGTCACCCCTACGGGGTTTGATTCATGAATACAACCACCTATTCAATTTCAAAGATTCTTCTACAATCTTTATACATGCATTCTCACCCCAGAGGGGTGAAACATTCCTAGCCCCGGGCAGTGGCCCGGGGTTAGGAACATCCCAAATACAAGACCCTCTTTACTGATTCATCATTCCATTTGAATCAGTAAAGAGGGTCGGATTTTTATAACAACATTTACAATAAAAAAGAGGAAGCCTAAAAAGACTTCCTCTCAACGTTTCCATCGCATCAATGAAAAACTGCAATCCAATTTACTTCATTCATATCCCACCATCATCGTCATCATCGTCGTCATCATCGTCGTCGTCGTCATCATCTTCCTCATCTTCACACATTTCAACATAAGTCAATAATTCTTCGTCGGAATTAACAACTACTTCTAAACCATCTTCGAGTATTAGATTGACTGGGTATTCAAATGTAGGATCCATTTCTTCACTCTCAGGGTTTTGGGTGTACCAGTCTTCTACAGCTGTTTCGCCTTCTTCAAAACTGTTTACAGTTGCTGTACTTCCATCTGGAAAAATGATGGCAACAGGAAATACGACTTCAAAACATTCGTCCCACTCCAAATCACAATCTTCGTGATCATCTTCATCGTCGTCCTCATCTTCATCCTCATCTTCGTCTTCATCTTCATCATCCTCTTCTTCTCCATCACATTCCTCTTCGATGGCTTCCAATTCTTCATAGGAATTGACTGATTGTGATGAACCATCTTCCAGCGTAATGTTTACAGGATATACGAAGTCGAGTTCTTCTTCAGCATCAGGATTATTTGACTCCCATTCATCTTCAGTCGCTTCTAATTCTTCAAGATTAGCAACAGATACTTCCGTACCGTCAGGGAGGACCACCGTTACAGGATATTCAATGGTAAAGCAATCCGCATCGGCAGATCCTCCTGCTCCGGTAATGAGATTAGATGTTTCTGATCCTTCGTCACCATATTCCATTTCATCAGCATCACGATCACATGAACAAAGTAGAGCGGCAACTAGGCTTAAAAGGAAAAAATTTCTTACAAAACTTGAAATTGACATACAGAAAAATTTTAAAGGTGATATAATTGTTTTCTGTATATGGAACAAGGAGTCGGGAAAATACCCTACCAGTAAAAGAAAGAAACTTTGGAAAATTTAAATTTATTGATTGTCTTCGGAGATCACCATAAAGTTGGCGACCCATTGAAAGATGAAAAAGCCAAACAAAAAGATCATCGTAAAACCATTGAATAATTCATCAGTCTGATAGATGGTAGAAATACTGAGAAGGCCAATGACAGCTAAGCCAATAGTATAAGCAACGAGTGCGACGGGACTTTTAGATGGCCTGAACAAAACGCTCAATGGAACCATCATGGCAAAACCAAGAACCGCCGAAGCAAGGAAAATATTCTTCCAAAAAAGAAAATACAAGATCAAAGAAACCAACATGACAGCACAACTTACTGCCACAAAATTTGAACTTTTTATTTCACTTTTATCGAGTAAGAATTTTCCATACTTACTGAATCTTAAAAACAAGTTACTTAT
>JAHDDD010000128.1:0-8473 GCA_020629535.1 Saprospiraceae bacterium | reverse complement strand
TGAGCCATACCAGCTTGTGCAAATCGAAATTCTGGATCAATGGTCAATGCTTCTTTAAAATGTTCGAGCGCTTCTTTGTGATTTCCTTGTTCAAGCAATGTCCATCCGTAATTACTATGGGTGTATGCGTTATTTGGGTCCTCCAGCAATGCATCTTGAATGGTCTGCGCTGATTCTTCTTTCCTGTCTAATTTATTGAGCACCGCGCTTTTTACATTCAATCCAAGAATATGTTCTGAATCTATTCTTAATGCTTTGTCTGCAAATTTCAATGCGTCTTCAAATTGCTTACGTTCGAGTTTAATAGATGCAAGCAGAGCCAAGTAATCAGGATCAATTGGATCGATCTGAATAGCTTTTTCGATATCTTCTTCGGCTTGTTGCATTTTCCTCTGATCCAACGCAATGCTCGATCTCAAATAAAACAAATAAGAAAAGTAAGGTGCTTTCGCCAATGCTTTTTCGACCATGGCATTGGCTTCCTCATGTTTTGATTGGTGCAAAAATACCTCTGCCATTAATGCCAGCACTTGTACGTTGTTAGCATCTTTGGCAATCAATTGCTCCAACATGTGTTTGGCGGTATCGTACCTTTTCTGTTGAATCAGTATCTGAATTTTCGCCAATATTTGTTCATTGCTCATGGATGGGTCATTTACTTCTGCAAGTTATTTATTTGCCTTGGTTTAGGATAGAAATTGAGACCCATTTCTTTGATTCATGAAAAATCATGAATCAAAGAAATGGGTCTTTGTATTGGGATGTCCCTAACCCCGAGCTGCGCTCGGGGCTATCTATATTTCGCCCTTCTAGGGCTCTATTGTCCAGCAAATTTCAAGCAATATCTAACTAACATCTGACCAACCTCAAACTGCACTCAGGGCTAGGAATATTTCGCCCTTCTAGGGCTCTATTGTTTAAGCAAGTTCCAACTAAAAACCGAAAACTGAAAAACATCACCAATAAATCCTCACCAACAACTGCGGCGTTCTTCTAAGAAGAAACTTATCGATACTCAGTGTTTCCAAATCATCATCTTCTTCTGTGTCGGTGATGATAAAATTTCTGCTAAATTCATTTTGTCTATCTAGAATGTTCAGCATCGATAGACTGGCTAAAAAATTTGGACCTTTCTTTCCCAGCCTTTTCTGAAATGTAAGAGATGCATCCAACCGGTAATATGATCTAAGTCTCTCTTCGTTGATTGATTCATAGAGAAACTGATAATTTTCTTCCTCTTCATCTTCATCATCAAGTTCGATTTCTTCTGGATCAGAATATGGCAGCCCGGTAGCTGCATGATAGGTTACACCTAGCTCAAGACTTTTCCACTTAAAATTGTTGACCCAACTGAGACAGTGAGGCCTGTCATGATTCGATGGAAATCCTTCAACATCGGTCGTATTAAGGAAGTAGATATTATTTGACAACGTATAGTTTACCCATGTGCGGTAGTTGTTCCAATTTTTCTTGATGAGCAAATCCAAACCAACAGTCTGTGCGTCTATCAGATCCTCTATTTCAAAACGAGAACCTAAATTGGTAGAAAGGGTGGAAATCCCGAAGGAACTGTGACGATAAATGTCTGCATCAATTAACCAACCCTTGTGTGTATACGCTCCGCCTAGAGAGAATTTATTGGCAGTCATGGTGCTGGCTCTATCGTCGCTCGCCAGAATCCAAATATTGTTATTGACACTTAGTTCTGATTCAGAAAAATCAACAAGTTGGCTTACAAACTGATAGAAGTGCCCTACACCAAATTTCAATTTAAATTTTTCATTTAACTTGTACTGCAGCTTTCCTCTTGGCCCAAAAAAGAACTGGTTTTGAATGTCATAATGCGATACACGCAGTCCAGCTTCGAATGCCAATTTTTCTTTTCTATAATCAATTGACCCAAAAAGATTGTGAATATTTCCAATCAAAAAATCTGATTCAGATAGAAAATTCTCAAATAGTGAACCGTTGTCTATAGCATACTCCACCTCCTTCTGACCCCACTCATATCCGAAGTCAATGTCAATGCTTTGATTGAGATCCCATTCATTCTTAATCCCAGCATTGAACTCAGAAATTCGATTGAAAGTGCTAAAAGACTCAAACAAATTTTCGGATTCAACATCATCTAACTCAGAACTATATGTGTTGTCGTAATCACTCTGTGAAAAATACACACTAGATGAAGTATTATTGAAAATGTTTACATCCATTTGTGCTGACAACACTTGTGATCTTTTTGAAAGTTCATCCTCATTGATCAATCGAAGACCAGGTTCTTCATATGTATATTCAAACATATTTTCACTTTCCAAATAAGACAATTTCAGCTTAAGCTTATCATTGAATTTCATCAGAATTTTGCCATTGATATCACTGTATGAAATATTATTGATAGCTTCTGCCACTTCTTCATCCGTAGAAATCTGCTGATCTTCAAATCGGGTTTCCTGAAATACTTTATCAATATAATTACTAAATGTAGGTGTAGACAAAATACCACCTATGCTTTGTCTGCGAGCCAAAGTGACTTCAAATTTATCTTTGAAAGGGACTTCAATGTAGGCGTGATTCTCCGTCATATTTGATCCTATTCCGGCACTGACTCTATTTTCAATTTCGTCATCCAAACTGATATCAATGATTCCTCCAATTCTATTTTTAAAAGAGGGGCCATATACTCCTTTTTGCAATTGCACATCGTCAATAACAAATGGATTAATTGATGATACCATACCAAAAAGGTGACCGGAATCGTAAATGGTTGCATTTTCCCAACTCAACAGATTCTGATCCGGAGTAAATCCCCTGATGTAAATATTCTGAGCGGATTCATCGATAGATTGCACACCTGGAAGAAGTTGAACCGATTTCATGACATCAAATTCATGGGCGTTTGACTTTTCCATTAAGTCATTAAAATCCAATCGGACAGAACCATATTCCTCCCCTTCTACAATTCCAGACAAGATGTAATCTTTGATAATGATCTCATCACTAAAAATATCGACATCGACCGAAAGGGAAATCACATTGCAATCTTCATCTCTCTTCCAATCAATGAGGTACAACATTCTTTTTTCGTAACCAATATAGTTGATGCTAAGTTGATCATTTTTCATTGCTTCGAATTCTATTTCGAAATACCCATCGTCATTAGACTGTGTTCCGATTTGACTTCCATTCAAAACAATATTCGCAAAAGGCAAAGGGCTACCGGATTGGTCGTCTACGATATATCCACACAATTTATACCTCTTCCTTTTGGACTGGATGAGCAAAATATTCGCATCATTTAAAACAAAATCAAACGATGAATACTTAAATAGTTTGGTGCAGGTTGCTTTCAAATCAGACAAATCCAATTGTCCTGAAAATACTTGACGACTCACTTCCTTATGGTCAAAATTAAAACTGAGTTCAGATTGCTTTTCAACCTCCAACAACACTTCGTCAAGAGGTGTATTTTCGAAGTTCAAGATTTGCCCATGCCCATTGAATAAAATGAACAAGCAAAAAGTTAGAACCAATAAAAATCTAAAGTGTGAGCTTATGATCGAACTAAAATTTAAAAATTATTGTACTGTAACGGTACGAAGGTCATGATTTATTTTACAGTCAAGACCCATTGGTTTACAAATGGCTTCGATTGCAAATACTGGATTAAGGTGATTGAAACTTCCAGTGAATCTCTTATCAATGTTTCCACCAATAATTTTATAATCAAACTGGCGCCCTATTTCTTCGAGTACAACTTTGAGCTTTTCATTGTAGAATTTAGAAACACCTGTCTCCCATATGGGCTGAGTATGTTTGAAAGAAATTTTTGGCCCTATCTTGCCTTCCATAATATTCACCGATTCATTAGGACCGAGAATAACGGATTGGTCGTCTTTGCTCACTTTGACTCTACCTTCATAGCATTCGACGGACATCACATCAAGAGCGGACATTAAATTTTGTGCCAAGAACTTCCACCCTTCCCAATCTTGTATCGATGATAAAAGGCGCTTCGTTTTTCTCCACCTCAAAATAAGCTTCGCCTGTCAGGCTTACTGAACGAGATGTCGCCCAATTCTTTTCTTTCAATGAAAGGCTTGATCCATCATTCAATTTTACTGAACTGCCATCCTGAAAATCATAGGAAAACTCAACTCCATTGGGTGCGGAAATTTGGGTTGATGAATCAGGGAAAAAGAAAAATGCTGAAACCAAAATCAACAAAGTAGCTGCAATTGCAAGCACACGACCGATACCCAATGTTCTTCTCTTTGTACTTTCTGAAATGGTCGAGCTTTCCTGTCCAGTCACATTATTCTTTGAGCTGTTTCTGTGCTGCAATTTATCAAAGGCCGCGTCTTTATTGTAGGCAGGCAAACTCAGACCTTCTAAGCTGGCCTTCATTTTTTCCAACTCCTCAAGTTCCCCTGATTCTCGCAGGGAAGCGAGTTCCTGTTCGGTCAATTCTCCGGAAAGCCATCTGGCATACATAGTGTCTAAGTTCTCCATATGTTACTTTTAAGGACATTAAAACTTTCATTTGATAATACAACAAATGAAGCTGGAATTACCCTACACTTTTTTGTGAATTTTTCTGAGCGCCATCAATGCTTTGTGCATTCTTTTCTCCACAGCCTTCACGCTCAAGTTTAGTTCTTCAGCAATTTCTCTATATTTCTTTTTGTCAATTCTATTCATTAGGAACACGACCCTTTGGTCTTCGGGCAAATCATTGATTGCACTCTCCAACTTGGCTTTAAATTCTTTTTCTTCCAATAAAAATTCTGGACTTTGGTGGTCTGTATTTTCCTTCTGAGAAGATTGAAACTTCAACACCACTTTCTGATGGTTGGCCTGATTGATAAAAAGATTATTGGCTACTGTAAACAAAAATGACTTTGCCTTTTCGGGCACTACCTTTTCACAATTTTCCCAAAGTTTGGCAAATGCATCTTGAACCAGATCTTCCGCTTGATTCAAATTCCCACATTTATAGTACAAGAAATTCCTCAGGTGTTCTGAATGTTGAAAAAACACCGATTTATAAACTTCGTCTGCGCAAACACCTTGGGCCATAAAAATAAATTGCGAGTTAAAGGTAATCAAATACTACAATTTGACCAATCTAAGACTTGTGCTTGATTGACCGTTGTATGCGTTAAAAAAATAAACGCCTTTAGCCCATTGATTTGTATCTAATATAAGCTGTTGTTGAGCCAATAGATCAAAGCTAGTTATCAACTGCCCATTGGAGTTCAAAACATTGACTTTGGTATTTCCCTTTGTTTTAATTTCAACATTTTCATGAAATGGATTTGGTAAAAATGAAACTTGAAAGGACTTCAAATGATCACTCGTTCCTGAAATGATATCTTCATCACAATTACCCGGCATATTATCATCCAACCATGCTATTCGTTCATGGATCCAATCTTTGAGATATTCGATTTCTCCTTCATAACTATCGGGAATGTCATCTGGTTCAATCCAAATATATTCGCCAATAAATTCCCATTGTTCAAAATTTCTTTCTAAAGGTTCTTCAAGGAATTCTACGTATTGATCAATCCATTCGAAGATAGAATCTTGACTTAACAGTCCATCTTTAAATTTCTCCCATCTGCATTTTAAGTGATTGGTGAAAACCGGATCTTCCATCATGGCTCGCCACCACATGGGCATTGTTTCTATATCTTCACATCCATCTTGCTCTTGCAAATACATCCAACCGTCAGTTTCATGACTTGAGCACACCACCGAAAGACCATAGGTCTGATCAAAGTCCCATATAGGGCCAGCTGTCAATGGCCCATTCCGGTCTTTGTGCATATAAGTACTCAACTTGTATCCATCAGAATTTTTGGTAAATTCATTGATCAATAAAAAATCAACAAATGAGGTAACGTCGATATAATCTGTGTAACGTATGTCATCTTCATTATGGTAATCATCTGAGAACACCGCTGACTCAAACATGTACATGTATTCTTCAATGTATTCTTCTTGTTCTTCTTGAATGTTTTCTGCTCTCGGATAATACCAATGATAATGTTGAGGAATGCCTCCCTGCGACTCAAACTCAGATTCGAATCCTTCAAAATCATCCAACCAATCAATGCGCAGTATGTAACCTCCTGTCAATGAATCTCCTTGTAAATCATCTTCATCAAGCCTGGCAATGTCGACTCTGTCATTGTCTCTTTTAATTCTTTCGCATAACAAATACAGACCCCGGTACTCTCCATTCCAAACCAGTTCTACAAATCGCCAATGAGAGGAATAATGCCCCATCCCTCGAAAGAGGTCCCAACTGAGCGGAATTCGCAATTGTGTTTTATCGATGACCATGGCATGTAGTATCCAATCTTCTTCAACACCCATTCCTAAAAGGGAAGTCGAAAAATCTTCATTGTCTTCTGTTCTGAGTTCTACAGAATACGTTTGCTTATCAAATCCTTGGGTGGAATTGCCACGGGTTTCTATCCCGATATTCCCTTCAAAATGATTAAAAGGATCATCGACGAAATTTTCAGAACCATCTTCATTAAATATAATTCCCATATATGCATCCATCTTGGGCTCATCAGGAATGTAATCTTCTTCGGTCTCGAGAATGATGATGGGTAGATTTGAACTTGAGAATTCCTGTGCTTGAAGTTGGCTTGTCAAGAGGAGGAGGATGGTCAGAAGAGTCGAAGGATGAATCATAAATATGTTGATTTTTAATTTTTATTGAGATACGCTCCTATGGAGCTAAGATGTTTGATGATCTCATTCTATTTATTTTACGCCACTGAGTGGCTTACAACAACCTATCAAGTAATATAATTTAAATCTTTCAAAAGCTCGGCCTCAATAACAATTCTTGTGCATTGAGTAAGTTAGGAAGATGAAGAGTCGAAGGATGAATCATAAATATGTTGATTTTATTAATGCTCCAGAGGAGCAAGATATAAATAGAAAATTGTCAAAATATTTTGGGTTTAAGCTCCTTAGGAGCGATATGTTTTATTTAAAAATGTAATCTTCAGAAGAGTCGAAGCTTTGATCATACATATCGTTAATTCTTCATTTATTAATGCTCCAGAGGAGCAAGATGTAAATAGAAAATTGTCAAAATGTATTGGGTTTTAGCTCCTTAGGAGCGATATGTTGATTTTTAATTTTTAGCAAGATGTCGCTCCTATGGAGCTAATGATGTTTGATGATCTCATTCTATTTATATTACGCCACTCAGTGGCTTACAACAACCTATCAAGTAATATAATTTAAATCTTTCAAAAGCTCGGCCTCAATAACAATTCTTGTGCATTGAGTAAGTTAGGAAGATGAAGAGTCGAAGGATGAATCATAAATATGTTGATTTTATTAATGCTCCAGAGGAGCAAGATATAAATAGAAAATTGTCAAAATATTTTGGGTTTAAGCTCCTTAGGAGCGATATGTTTTATTTAAAAATGTAATCTTCAGAAGAGTCGAAGCTTTGATCATACATATCGTTAATTCTTCATTTATTAATGCTCCAGAGGAGCAAGATGTAAATAGAAAATTGTCAAAATGTATTGGGTTTTAGCTCCTTAGGAGCGATATGCTTTATTTAAAAATGTAGTCTTCATTAAAATCGATTTCGTTAATCTTTAGAAAATCCAAGTATTCTTCCCGGAAGGTTCTCGTCCGATGATGCTTTTCTTGATTAATGATATAATCAATAACAATAGATAATTGGGATTGACTCACGGTAAAGGCTCCAAATCCTGTTTGCCATGAAAATTTTCCCATCACAAAACCTTTTTCATTCACCCATCTAGAGCTATTGGATTTAATGTCCCTGACAAGATCAGATAACACACAGTTGGGTTTGGTTCCAATCAAAATGTGCAGGTGATCTGGCATTCCGTTCATTTGCATAAGTTTTTGCCCCTTATTTGTTATAATGCCTGTGATATATTTATACAACTCATCCCTCCAATTATCAGCAATGAGGAAGCTTCTGCCTTGTACTGCGAATACTACGTGAAAATATAATTGGGTGTATGTGTTTGCCATGGATCTTGTAATTGATGTCGCTCCTATGGAGCTATTAATGTGTGATGATTACAGTCTATTTATATTACGCCACTCTGTGGCTACAATAATCCTATCAAGTAATATAATTTAAATCTTCCAAAAGCTCGGCCTCAATGGCAATTCTTGTGCATTTAGTAAGTTAGGAGGATGATGCTCAGAAGAGTCGAAGGATGAATCATAAATTCGTTGATTTTTAATTTATTAATGCTCTGGAGGAGCAAGATGTAAATAGAAATTGTCAAAATTGTTGGGTTTAAGCTCCTTAGGAGCGATATGTTGATTTTTAATGTTTAGCAGGATGTCGCTCCTATGGAGCTAATGATGTTTGATGATTACATTCTATTTATATTACGCCACTCTGTGGCTTACAATAACCTTTCAAGTAATAATTAAAATTCAAAAATGC
>JAHDDD010000127.1:7421-10841 GCA_020629535.1 Saprospiraceae bacterium | reverse complement strand
CATGGCAGGCACCCACACCCACCAAATCGGGAAGGCTATGCTTCTTTTTGCTTGGTTACTAATAGAATAAATTTTCAAGTTCGACATTAATAAAGATTTACTTGACAAAGTATTAGTTTTTTCAGTTTTCAGTCGTCTGATCTCTGATCTCTTTTCTCTGTTCTCTGTTCTCTTCAAGAATTCTCATTTTAATTTCAATCGAAGCCAGAAATATCGATAAAAATCGATAAATTTATAGTTATTGATCTCGATCTTTTGGTTACATAGATGAGAAGACAAATAATCATTAACAACTTCATTGCCAGCCTATTTTTTTTTAGTGCTGCTTTTCTAAATAACGATGTTTCATCATCGTTTCCTGCTTCATTTAAGTACAGTCCAGAACAATATATTGGTTCTGAAGTATCTGCAAAAGAGCAAGTCGCTCGTGAAATTCATTCAAGAATAGATTTACCTTTTGGATTTAAAATGAACTACTTTATTGATACTTTGTCAAAGGACATCGTGTGGAAGGAAATACATAAAACAGAGAATAAACTCATCTTGAAGACAGAAGATGAATTGTATTTTCTTTTGAATTTTGATAATGGCGTAATAAAAAAAGAAGTAATTGGACCCTTTGAAATTGCAGAGACTTTTATCACAGTAGATGGCAAGTTATATGGTAAAATCATTGATCATGGATTACATGCTGAAGAGATACACGTAATTGAGCAGATCATCGGATCGCATTTCGATATTTGGAATCAAGAATTACGAGGATACATTAAAGTAAAAAGCAGAGTGTATAAAGATCATAGTTTTCTCATTCCAAAGACCATCGAGTTTTCACTCAATGGCATTGAAAAAAATTATCGATACTTTCAATCATTTGGCCATCATGGCTTTTTAGATCAAGACTGTCATCTAAGTGAAAATGAGTTTCTAAAGTCTCCGGTCCGATTTGGAATCATCACTTCGCATTATGATAAGGACAGAGTACATCCTTTGACGAAAAAGAAGCGACCACATTTAGGAACGGATTACTTTACTTCTGTCGGGGATCCTATTTATTCAATTGGATCAGGGGAGATAGTCAAGCTTGAGTTTACCAAGAACAATGGCAATTATATAAAGATAAAACATACTGACAGATATCAGAGTCAATACCTGCATATGTCAAAATTTCATCCAAATCTTCAAGTTGGATCGAAAGTTAACAAAGGCCAAATAATTGGTTTTATTGGATCTTCGGGATTAGCAACGGATCCCCATGTGTGTTTTAGATTTTGGAAAGATGGAATTCAAATTCCACATTTAAATCATAAAGTGAAACATGACAGAAAGGTGGATGAAAATATTTGTTTGAAACTTCATAACCATAATAAAAAAGATAAATAATGAAATGTCATCGGTGTAATACCATGAACGATTCGAATGCACAAAACTGCAGTAAGTGTGGTTCTGAATTGAAAGGGGCAAATCCTTTTGCGATATTGAATCAGCAGAAAGAGGCTTACTATAATTGTACAAGCTGTAGCTATTTAATGCCCCAATCGCAAACAGTCTGCCCTAATTGTGCGCATGACCACGCTCCTCAGCCAGAGCCAGTTCCAGTGGAAGAGCCCGAACTTCCACCAGAACCAGAGAGAAAAAAGACGATCCCATTTTCAGAGTTTCCTTTTGCGAGACAGATATCTAAAAGCATCATGCTCTTGCCTCTAAATCCAGATGATCAAGCCATACCACTTTCGGAAGATGTCAATAGTTTGACCAGAGATAAGATCGATCCGGATGATGTTACCATCTCATCAGAAGAACATGTAAGCTTTGTTAAAGAGAATGGTCAATGGTACATTGACAATGGTAATGATAAAGCTGTTTTTATTAAAGTAGAAGGAAGGATACCAGTACAAAAAGGGTCGGTCATTTTATTGGGGCAAACCAAGTTTTATAGAATTGAAGAAATGTAGATTTGCATGGCTCAGATTGCAGCTGGAACGATAATAGAAACATACACGGTCATCCGTCATTTAGGTCAGGGTGGAGCGTGTGATGTGTGGCAAGTGCAAGATGAAAACTATGAAATCAAAGCAATGAAGATAATATCAAATGATATTAATCTTGATGCTAGTACGATTAAGATGTTTAATGAAGAATACTTCATGACAAAAAATATTAAACATCCAAACATCCTATCTCCTGAAAAAATGGGAATGTATGAAGGCAAGCCATTTATCATTATGCCTTTTTATCCTCTCTCATTGCGTTTAGAAATATTTAAAAGACATGGGCCCCAACTCGATGATTTCGACGGCAGATATACTGAAAAAGAAATAGCGTATATTCTCAATCAGTTAGCAAGTGGTATTAAACATTTACACGATAAAGGCATTACCCATAATGACCTAAAGCCCTCCAATATTTTGATCAAAGAAGTAGGGGAGAATTCTATTTATGTGATCAGCGATTTTGGTATTTCAACGAAGTTGCGAAAGACCATTGTGCAACAGACACAGGTTTTGAGTGAAGCGAATAAACATGCAGGTCTAACTCCAGATTATGCAGCTCCTGAAAGATATGAAGGTAAATTAAAAGCAGCAAGTGACATTTTTTCTCTTGCGGTTTTAATATATCAATTGTGCGATGGTCAGATACCATTTGGCGATCAAGCAAAATCTACACCCGGCTTGCTGATCAAAGGCGGAAATAAAGTTCCACCTCTGCCAACACCGTATTCGGAAAGACTTCAAAAAATATTATTTCAAGGTCTGGATGTAGACCGACAAAACCGACCTACTCCTGATCAATTGATCAAATGGACCAATGCATACTTAGTTGAAAACTATTGGCCTGATGAAATCGATCATCTAAGACCATCAAAAGGCAAGGTGAGAAAAAGGTGGGCTTTGAGAATGATGTTGTATTTTCTTGCTTTTATTTTTCTGCTATTTCTTATTACAAACTTAGATTTTGCATTTAGAAAGAAGAACTTTTCTGATGTTGATCGACATGTATTGAATGACACATTTCTTATTTCAAAAAATAAAGACCGGTACAAGAAGGCGGTAAAAATCTCTGCAGGTTTTTCGAAAATTGAGAAAACAAAAGATGGATATACCCGCGTCTTTTCACCTGAAAAATTGATGGGAGTTGTAGACCCTAATTACAATTTGGTTATTCCTTGTGAGTATGAAGAGATTGGGCATTTTACTCCAAATTCAAAATATACTCATTACAAACAAGGGTCTAAATATGGACTGATTTCTATCAACAATAATAAGACAGAAGCGATTTACGAAACGTGTATTTTTCTTAGTCCAAATCAGGCAAGAACCACATATGTGAACAAGTATGGAACCTTCATTGAGAAGGTGTTGAAAATGAACGAAATTCTTGAATGACAAAACATACAGCTTCTTATGTATCAATTAAAAATTC
>JAHDDD010000127.1:0-7411 GCA_020629535.1 Saprospiraceae bacterium | reverse complement strand
TTTAATTCCGGTTATGTGTTGAGTTTGAATAAAGACATAACTTCAATGGGTCGTGCTGAAGACTGTGACATCAGATTTGGTGATGATTTTCAAATGGTGAGCAGACAACATGGAGATTTGAGATTGATCAATGGAAAATTGTTTTATGTCTTGCCTGAAAATTTTTCGAACCACACTTTTATCAACAAAAATAAAGTGAATGAAACAACTGAGTTATTTCATAATGATATCATCCAACTTTCAAAGAGTGGTCCAAAGATGAAGGTATTGTCAAGTGAATCCTCTTCTCAAATTGATGTGACGAAGGTGATGCTTTGGATATCCTATTTCATGCTGATTATTTCCATCTGTATCTTCATATTTAAAATGTTATCAAAATAATGAAGCATCTAATTTTATTTTTTTGTTTGGTTTTTTTAATTCAATGTCAGGACGAAAGTTTTCCTGTTTTTGGGATTTCAATCAATGGAGAACCCATGCCTGAATTTGTAGGACAACCTTTTCTGTTTGACAGCTTATTGGTAAAACAATATCGTTGCGGAAACTCAATCAGATTAACTATAACGGATGCGTCAGAAAAAGACTACAATGTTCTCTTAAATGGAAAGCCTGGAAAAGCATTGAAAGGCAACGAGAATGCTGACGTAAAACTCACCCAACGTGGATTAAACACAATACAAATTTGCCGAAAGGAATATTGTAAAGTGGCCTATGTTAATTGTTGGGATCAGAAACTAAAGGATCAGTATGGTATCTCAAATAAATTGGTAGATGCAGAACTCATTGAAGAAATTCCATCACCTGCAAAAGCGTCTGCGTCTTTAACCAATTCTTCATCCAAACCAAATATTCAGAAGCCATCAAAGATAAATTTTGGTGTCTTGACGAAGGGACCTTATTATAAAGGTCAGAAAGTAAGTTTTCAAATCATTGGAGCCTTTGAGAAGGAACATAATCTCACCTGGTTCTTTGGAGGAAAATCAAAAGTCAAGGCCGTAAGCAAGACCATGGCAGCAAAATTCAATGATGCTGGGAACATCCAGATTAAATTATGCGACTCAAAGGGTGTATGCGCTAGCAAGTATATTCAAATACTCAACAGATAATATTACTGTGCACTGGTGGGCTCTTTACTGTTATGAAAATGAGTAGAGTTGGTCTTTAAAAAGGGTATTGTTCTTTCTAACTTTTCATTGTTTTCGTTTTTTGTTGGCAATTCAATTTGTAATTCGTGTTCTCCATTGGGCAAATAAGTTACATCAATGAATTTCATGAATCCTTTTTGACCGTTCATTTTGTGTGTTCTATATTTAAATGAACTTTCTTTTACCTCCTGTCCATTTATCTTTACTTTGAAAAATTGATCTGCACAAGATTCTTTGAATTGATAATCTTTAGCTCTGCTACTTTTGTCAAAATCAAATCGGGAAATAGAATCGGCAGGGTTTGTACCGCAGACTCTTTTGAGTTCTTCCTTTTCTCGTTCAAGCTCTGGAATAAACAATTCAATGTAATTGGCATCAATGTATCTTGATTGGATCAAAGGCATGATGATTTTGTGTTGCGTGAATACATCTTCATAATTGTTGGCCGTAGCCCTGGCTGGATGCTCATTCATGGCTGCATAATGTTTAGGCATCAAAACGCTTGCAGAATACTTGATCTGATCCCCTGTAAAGTAAAGAGCAAGAAATAATATTAAAAATATTTGAATGATGTATTTGGATGTTGTTGAGTTTGTTCTTTGAGTCCATGATATTAAGTTTATAGGAGTAGAGCCAATTAAGAAGAATATTTTTGAAAGGATGTAATTCGACTTAATGGTGTACTTAATCGCCCAAGGCTTATTTTTAATGGAGCCACTCGACAAAAAAGATTGTAGAATCGAGAGAACCATAATAAAGGTCATGAATGCAAGTCCAAGCGCTTGACTTACATCTACACCCGTAAATTTATAAATCAATGTAGAGACCAACATGATGATAAAAATCCACAAAGTGAATGAAAAGAAAATGAGAACAATGCTACAAAGGGAAGAGAAAATCTTGCTGCATACGTTATCTAGTTCGATCGAATAATTGGTAAGATTCGGCAATTCATTTTTCAGGTCTACAAGAAAATCTCTGGCGAATGATTTATTTTCAACATTAATGCCTTCAGGGTGCACTGAACTTAATCCCAAAAATGCAGCCCAAAGAATACGAAGGCACAGGTGAAAAATGAAGGCACCAACCAAGATGACCTGGCAGATGTATAGATACATGATACCATAGTAGAGTAACTCAAGCTGACTGTGATTAAATTCAATCGCACAATATTCAACCAGTCTATCTATGACCGGGCCTAATTCTAAAGAACCATAAATAGCAAGACCGGATGCGACCAGTTCTGTTTGCCATGATTGTTTTTCTAATGCTTTAAGCCACTTGGGCTTTTTTGTGGATTCCATACTTCAATATCTTAAAACAAGATATTATTTCCGCATTGGAACGTAAAACTTATAATCTGCTTTATAGATTTTATTTTTTTGATCTGGACTTGAAATTTTTGATTTCAAAGCAGTTTCTTTTCATCGATTGGTGTATGAACAAATTATAAACTATAAAACCTCTTCTTTAAGATCTATTATTATTGAATCAGTTTATCCGCCAATCAACACAGTAGGCATGCCCACTACAATAGTACCTCCATGTGCCGTCATGTCTCCCATTCTTGCGGCAGGTCTGCCTCCAATCATCACGGTCATTGAGCCTTTTACGATTACATCAGGAGGTCCTACGCATGTACACATACAACCTACGTTGGCTGCAGGTACACCACCAATGAGAACGTTGATTTGGCCTGGTGGCATGACGGGTCCACCTACATGAGGTACTGGCGGTACTGCTGGTGTTACCATCGGGCATACATGCATGTCGCCGATTCTTGCTGCTGGTTGTCCCATAATTATTTGATTTTAATTTATGTCAATGTTTCTAAAAAGTCTTAAAATGAATTCTATAAAATTCAGTACACTTTTCAAATTTTCGGATATGTTGTCATGATCATATTCAAGCATGTTCATTTCATTTATTGCTGCCATGAATTCCGTTGGTGCAATATTAACTGCTTGAGAAAACTGCGTGATCATTTGTTCTTGATTGATCATCGCAGCCAATAGGGCACTGATCAGTCGAGCCAGTTTTTTGTAATATAGAAATACATGCATAGGAGATTTATCGATCAGCTCATATCTAAAGACATCCAGTTTATCTGCGATAAACAGTGTAATGTTTGAACTCAATTGGTGAATATTTCTATTGGTAAATAGCTCTTTATTTGCAAACTGTGACTTTTGTGAAAGTGCATTGTTTAACCTTGCCAGCTCGAAGTTGTATTCGTCAAGAGTAGCGTGTATTTCACTGAGTTTTTCATGAGCTCTCAAGGAATTTACCGGTGGTATGTATTTGTCAATTATTTTTACACTGTTTCCCTCGATTTCAATTTGCCCAATGGCCACTCTCCCTGGCTTATTGTTAAATGTGTCCAGCTGGTCTTTGGTTGCAAATTCTATTTCTATTTTCTTTTTTACATTAGGAAATCTTACAGGAAACTCTTCTTCATCAATGTCTCCATATTCTTGGTCAGCATCACTGTTGTATGCGTAGATTTGGTATACAGTTTTGGATTCGAGATCATAATCCTTCAAGGAAAATTCCAATAATTCATCTTCTTTTCCATTGTATACAATATTACCATCTTTACTAACGGCCAGGATCTCGATAAGTTGAAAGTTGAAATCAACCACTCTTATCTTTAGTTGGGGAACCGTTGAGCTATGGTAAATCCCAAAATTATATGGATTGAGATTGATTTGGTTTACCAACTCACTGAATGCACGTATATGATCACGTTCTTGAATAAAGTGATCACTTTCGATCTTCATACCATTTTTCCAATTTACCGCTGGGTAATCTTTCATAACTTATACATTCAAATAGTGATAGCCTAACAAAAAAGAATTGTCTTTAGTGTTGCTTTTATAATTTGATCTTATGTCAATTTCGTAATACATTGGGAAAAGCCATTCTGCCAACATTTCTGTTTTGCTGAAAAAATTTCCCTCAGATTCGAATTGTTTATTTATGTCAATCTTCACAATGCTTGATAGGCACTCCATGCTTGCTCCCAATGTGAAGTTCCAATTTAAATTTATTTCGCCCAATGTATTCGATGAATTTTCAGAATTCAATGAATCCACAGATTTTTGGATTGTTTTGAAAGCGAGTTTAATATCTTCCTTCAATACAAAATGTAAAATCGTTTTTGTCGTATGCAGAATATTTTTGTTGTTGATATGCTTTATCAATGGTAAAACAAGAAGAAGTCTGGTTGCTTCATCATCGGAAAATGCATCAAGGTCAATAGGTATAAATCTATTTACCTGATCCTTGATGGGGCCAAAATCTAGTTTGTTGCATTTCTCTTCAATGATTTTGTTGAAGGTGTTGACTCGAAGTAATTCATTTTCAAAAATGAAAAAGAATTTTCGTGCATCGTTCTCTTTTTGTTTCTCCGATTTTATTCTGTTTTTTATTTCGGCAGAGCTATCATAGTATTCAGAATGCACGACCGGTTTGTGAAACATTCCATGGGGTAGGGAGTCGTAAACCCCTTCTCTGTTAAGTTCAAATTTTAGAATTTGATCATTCTTACGATTGCCTTCAATTAGCTTTATTTGTTCAATGTCATGGTTTACATAGCGACCGAAAATGCCCAATGATCTAGCCTCCAATTGGCTTAGTTGCAAATCGAGATTTGTGATCAGATAAGAGGCAACCCATTCAAAGTTTATATCTTCATTGCATTTAAGCAGCTTCATTTTCAGCAATTTTAATGTTTACTTTAATTGGAAATTGCATGATTGAATTTTCATTCAGAAAACTCTCTAACTTAGGTTGTAAGATGTCAATATCCTGAGCTAAATATTCATGATCAGAAATGAGTTGAACGACTACTTGTATGCATTGATTGTATCCTTTCTTAGGTCCAAGCTCAGCCATCAATCCTTGTTGAAATGTTAGTGAATGAACTTTCCTTGGTTTAAGATAAGATTGAATAGCATTTCTAAGATCAGATCTCGTCACCAGTCTGTTGCCATTGTTTAACAGACGGTTTAGTTCCATGCGTTTATCTTCTCTGCTGATGAATGATCTGCCACCATAAGACTTGCAAAGAGAAATCGCTTCCTTTTCCATCCTCAATTTGGATTGTACTTCAAAGACATTGGCCGTTTCAATATCATTTGCTTTTTCACCCATGCATGTCCAATACTTTATTTTGACCAAATCTTCTTCGACTTTGTTATGCAACTCAACAAAGATGTCGGTGGGTCTGATATTGAGTTTTTCGCCCAGCTTGTGTTCTATTCGATTTAAGTTGGCTCGAATGGAAGTGAGTTCATCTACGATCCAATCGGGATTGTAAGATGCAAATGCATTTCTTTCTTCTTTTATGACATCAATCAAAGAACGGATGCTTTCTATAGCTGACTTTTGATTCAACCTGAGTACACCTTCTTTTTTTATTTCATAATAGTTTTTACTTATGTCTGAAAGATTTTGAATTTGATGGTATACTTCACCTTTATATGATTCAATTTTTTCAATACCTATAAAGTATTGTTCATTTGCTAACCTCGCAATTTTGAAAGGAGCTTTGATCTTTAAAGTTTGTTCATTCTTTTTTAGGTTGACAAAGGGATAACAATTAAATTGGCAATAGAAATCTTTTGCCATTTCTCTTGATTCTTTCAATGCCGGAAGTCTTAATTCTAGCCACAATAATTCATTGGCAAAAGAGAGATTTGCATTAGACTGCATGGCCTCTTTTACCGGAGGTGGTATGTGTTCTTCGAATTTTAATTTTTTCCAATCTGCTTCAAATTGGAAATTTATATAGGAGTTTTCTTCAAGATTGTCGAGACCTAGATTTTCATCAAGATCGAGATATTGAAATTGATTGCCTTGCAATTTTATCAAACTCAATGAGCTTGGTATTTTCTTTCCATTGACGTAAAGATCACTCTGTCTTAAGATTCTTTGAAAAAGAGATTTACGAGGATTGTTGAACCAGCTGTAGTATAGTTGAAGTTTCTGATTTTCAGATTTCAACAGTGAGGGATCGATGCCTATCCATATACTGCTATCCGTTGGTTTGTATCTTGAAAGAACTTCTTTTTGCAAATTATTGTAGAATACTATTTCTTCACCATTGGCAATCATTTTGACATTTGCAGGAACGCATTGAAATGGCTTGATGGGAATAAAATCAAGTTCCACCAATTCTTCCTTGTCGTCTTTAATGATTGGTTTTTGGACTTTTAATTTTAGGTTGTCCTGGGTGACAAGCTCGTATCCTTTTGCATTGAGCTTTACAAAAGTAATAGCAGGAAAATAGTCACTTAAATTATTTGGGATCAATCGATCGGTTAGATAATTTAGAATGTGGTTGTAACAGTCTTCAAAAAACAGTTGTGACTTTTCTAACTCTTTTGCGAAAGAGCTGAGAAGTAAATTTACCAATGGGTCAAATGATTCAACTTCAAAGTGTTCGTAGCCATGGTTTTCGGCTGCGGTTTTGATCATTCTTGCCTTGATGGCTTCTCTTGAAAATTCCTTGCTATGTTCTGTAAAGATTGACATATTTTATTCTGACAGTGGTGAAAAGAATATCTTCAATTCATGTTTGTATTTTTCATTCAGACTGTGGATCAATCCTTCGACCTTCGCAATAATATACATCCGATACGTTCTATTGCCTTCGACATTGAGTAATTCTCCTCTTCTGTCGAATCTGACACTTACATTGACTTTTGAAAGTCTTGGCTCCCACTTGGCAATGGCATTGTAAAATGATTCTGTGATTGATCTTTCAAACAGCCCTGATTGTTCTTCATTGGTGAAGTCGAATTCACTGACCATGGTGCCAAAAAAATGGTCATATCTAAATTCGCCGTAGGAAGTAGTCAGTATCAATTTCAAATTTTGATGTAAAGATTGCAACAAGGTTGTATACAACTTTGGTTTTGAAATTGATGGTTTGAATAATTCTCCAACTTCAAGAGGAAACTTGTAATACTTGCTCCTCATTAGTTTATTTTTACGAGTGCGCCTGAAAGTGAAGCCATGGCCTGACCGGAAAGATCGAGTTTTGCGCCACTCACCGAAGCGGCAATTTTTCCTTTGGCATCAAATTTCGCAGCGTCCATTGTCATTGTTGCCTTGGCATTGGCTTCAAATTTTGTAGCATTCATCGAAATGCCTCCTTTGCAACCAACTTCAAAAGATGTTTTGGCATCGAAAACACATTGAGCACATTTTTGCAATATTTTCATATTGGCCTCAAGGGTGATATTCTTACCGGCTTTTAC
>JAHDDD010000126.1:10027-10933 GCA_020629535.1 Saprospiraceae bacterium | reverse complement strand
TTATTGCAGCAATGTGGGAATTTGGTCGAACTCCCTGGGACTTTAATTCAGGTGGTGAAGGATCAGGATTGTACACGACCTATGATGGAGGTAATAACTGGAAAAAACTTGGAGAGGATGAAGGAATACCAAAAGGTATATTAGGTCGAATTGGTATCGCTATTGCTCCATCTAAACCAAACATCGTATATGCCTTGATTGAGGCTAAAGATAATGGCTTTTATAAATCGACCGATGGAGGAGATAACTGGTCATTGGTTTCAAAAAAGGAAATAGGGAATAGACCATTTTACTATTCAGAAATTTATGTTGACCCCGGCAATGAAAATAGAATATTCAACCTGTGGAGTTATGTGTCAAAGAGTGAGGATGGAGGTAAATCTTTTAAGACCATTATGGACTATGGTAATGCCGTTCATCCTGATCATCATGCTTTTTGGATTGATCCAACGGATCCGATGTATATGATTAATGGCAATGATGGAGGTTTGAATATCTCAAGAGATGGTGGAGAGAATTGGAGATTCATTCCAAATTTGCCTGTCGGCCAATTTTATCATGTTGCCGTTGATAATGATTTTCCATACAATGTGTATGGCGGAATGCAGGATAATGGTAGTTGGGTTGGTCCGGGCTTTGCTCTAAAGTCTGGAGGCATAACTGAAGGTGATTGGCAAGAACTTTATTTTGGAGATGGCTTTGATGTAGCAGCTATTCCAGGAGACTCACGGTATGGGTATGCGATGTCCCAAGGAGGAAATTTGGGTTTTTGGGACAAAGAAACGGGACGTACTCAATTTATTCGACCAGTAGTCGATGACAGTTTAAATCAACGCTTCAATTGGAATGCAGCTTTGGCTTTGGATCCATTCAACAAAGATGGATTGTATTATGGAAGTCAATACG
>JAHDDD010000126.1:3015-10017 GCA_020629535.1 Saprospiraceae bacterium | reverse complement strand
TCAGACAAGGGTCAGAGTTGGGAAACCATATCTGGTGATTTGACTACCAACAATGAAGATAAATTGAAACAAAATGAATCAGGTGGACTGACCATTGATGCAACGAATGCAGAGAACCATTGTACGATTCTAGCCATAGCTCCTTCGCCGCATGACCAAGATGTCATCTGGGTCAGCACCGATGATGGTCAGTTACACATTACTCAGGATGGGGGAGAGAATTGGCAGAGCATAGGTTCTAGACTTCCTGGTGTACCCAAAGAAGCTTGGATTCCTCAAATTGAACTTTCTAAAATAAACAAAGGCGAAGCATTTGTTGTGGTCAATAATTATAGAAAAAATGATTGGTCTGCCTATCTGTATCATACCACCAATTTTGGACAATCATTCACCCGTATTGTAAATGATAATAAGGTTAAAGATTTTGTTTGTTCCATCGTTCAAGATCCAATAGAAGAAAATTTACTGTTTCTTGGAACAGATGGAGGATTGTACTTTTCCATTGACAAAGGTGGAAACTGGATCAAGTGGGGAGAGGACTTGCCGAA
This sequence comes from Saprospiraceae bacterium, assembly GCA_020629535.1. Taxonomy (GTDB): domain Bacteria; phylum Bacteroidota; class Bacteroidia; order Chitinophagales; family Saprospiraceae; genus JAHDBF01. The sequence goes on along the minus strand of JAHDDD010000126.1, from coordinate 9,469 downwards.
TGTTCAAGTAAGAGATATGAAGATTCAAGAAGATTTTCATGATCTCGTTCTTGGAACTTTTGGAAGATCTTTTTGGGTTCTTGATGATATACGCCCATTACGTCAGTTGGCAAAAGATGGGAAAGGAATGCTGAAGAACGAACTAGTACTATTCGATCCGCCAACAGGCTATAAAGTAAATACTCGATCATATCAAGGAATCAGATTTTATGCACAAGGCACTTTTGTAGGTGACAACAAGGCAAGGGGAGCACAAATTAGATATTGGCTAAAGCCTGAAAAGAAAGATGAATCAAAACCAGCTGAAGTCAAACCAGCAAAAAAAAGAAAAAAAGAAGCAGATAATCCACCCATCGAAATGGAAGAACCCAAAGAAGAAGGAAAGAAGGGTACTCACTTTTATGTTATGGATATGAAGGGAGATACAGTTCGACATTTGGAACCAGAATTGAAAGAAGGTCTTAATTCATTTAGATGGAATCTGGATGCAAAGGGCGTGAAATCCCCGGCTAGGAGTGATTGGTATAATGGGAAAGAACCTGGTAACGGTCCGTTGGCACCGGGGAGATATAAGTTGGTCCTTGAGAAAGATGAGTGGAGAGACACGAGTTTTATTGATGTGAAATTTGATCCGAGGATTGACCGAGATGAAGCCAAAGTAAAAGATGGTATTGCCAATGTCACTGACTTTAATGAATGGATAGAAAAGTGTACAGAAGCTTGGGATCAATTGTCAAAGGCAAAGAAAAAATTGGGTACAGCAGAAAAGATCTTGAACGCACAAGAAGATAGTATTGCCAAGGAGATGGTCACTGAGGTCAAAGATTTACATACTGAATTGGACTCGCTAATGGAGCTCTTTATGATGCCAGAAGGTGTAAAGGGAATTCAAAGGAATCCGAATAATCTAACAGGAAAGATGTGGGGAGCAAGAGGATATTTTAGAGGTAACGGAGGTTTGTATTCTAAGAATGGTGAGATCGCCATCAACAGCTTTAAAGCAAAAGCAAGAGAAACAATTGACGCCTGCAATGCATTCTTTGAAGGACCATGGCAACAATTTGATGCAAAGTTCAACGAGTTAACGCTGGATATATTGGGTGAATACGAGCCAGTGAAAATAGAATAGCAAGCAGATATAATAGCTTCATTCATTCAGTCATTCAAGGAGAAACTTCTGCTTGAAGTGATTGGATTTTTAAAAACTATAAGCCAACAAATCATCAATTGAATGGCACTTCAATATTGTGAAGTGTTCCCCCTTTTGTTGGAATGGAATCTTCGATTGGATGTTTAATGCCAAACCGAACGCCTTATCTTGGAAATTAAAGGACCGAATATGGATTCTCTATATTCATGATCATGTAATTACGATACTTACAAAGTGAATGGGCAAATGAAAAGCCTGTTGTTCTACTTGTTCTTTATTTAAAAAATAGATGGCGTGGATAAATCCACGCCATCGTGATTATAAAAAACAGTTGTGGTTGCGAAGTTGGATTTTTTAAAGACAGATACGTTTCGTATCTGCTCTGCAAAAAAACAAGCCAAAATGAGAGAGGAGCTCTTTGGGTATTTGTGTCATCTCTAGCAACGTCAGGCCTACAATAAAAGAAAAGTAGGAAGGAATGAGCATCAAATATTTCAGAAGCCCCAATCTCATAGCTCTAGTACATTTTTGTTTTGGGTTCTTATACCTCTTCGCAAATCGTATTCATTTATTAAACAATGATCATGCGTGACCACAATCTTCTAGATGGTGAGTACTTTTTTCAATTGCTGATTTCAACGCTCGTTTGCATGAGCGAAAATAGACAGCCAAAATCTAGATCAAACTTGTGGAATTTGCATTTCATCATTGCGTTTATCAAATAGATAAATCAGGGTCATATATGGACTAATGGCAATAGTTCCAAACGATGTATGCTATAAGCGAAAATTTTGAGAGAGCAAATACAACTCCTCTTCGTGTAATAATGGAGGTTTATAATTAAGATATTCTGTTATCGAATAAGCGGTTTCGACATGGTTCTTTTCGAAATTCTTGAGCGGAAAAAATAAATTTTCGTTATCAGTGGAAGAATCAGGATTATCTGCAAGAGTATAATCATAATCCATGTCAAAATCCACCGCACGATTTTCACAACAATCAAAACGATCTCCAGCTTTGCAACAACCGACTTCTTTTTTACTTGTACAAGTTTTGGCTTTTTTTGAACATGCCTTCACACACGCATCCACTTCAGAGCAAGTCTTGGCCTTTCCAAATATATTAGCTGTTTTAAGTTTACCCATACAGAAATGAAGATCAAGGGTAAACCCAGAAGTTGAGAATAGAAGCATAAAAGCCATGAAGAGTGAGAAAGCTTTATATGTTGTTTTATTGGGGCTCATTTACCTTTTAAAAATAGCTAAAATTTACTATCCGTAAAAATTTTTTTTATAAAAAACCATATTTTCACTTAGTGTAAATTTGACATAATGATCATATTTGAGATTAGTTTTGGGAATTCTTTTCCACGAAGTTTTGTGGTATTCTAACTTCAATTTTAGCCTTCTTTCATTTCCTAGAATGGTGATTTGTACTCTGGATTTTGCAGAAACACCTCATCAGTCAATGTCAATAGAAAGTTCTTTAAATCCTCCTTTTTCTGGTCATCTAAAAGCAATCCTGGCTCAATGGTCTGAATCAAGGCAGGGTCAATCGTCTCTGACATTTTTATGCCTTCATTATAATGGTCAATGACTTCTTCGAGGGTTTGAAATCTTCCGTCATGCATATAGGGTGGGGTGAGAGCTATATTTCTGAGACTGGGAACCTTAAACTTCCCTCTATCATTGGAATTATTTGTAACGAGTTCCCTTCCCAAATCAGAAATATCAACATCCACGTCCAAACCGTTGTTCATATATGCATCATTTTCAAAATTTATTCCTCCATGACAATGCTCGCAATCTGCTCCTGATTGATCGGGAAAGAAAGGATTAAACTCTGTGAAATAAAGTTGTCTACCTCGTTCTTCACTTTCGCTAAGTTGTACTTCTCCTGCCACCCATTTGTCGTATTTCGAATCGTGTGAAACAATGGAGAGCATAAATTGCTCCATAGCCAAACCCATGCGATCTTCTGTTATCTTATCATCTCCGAATGCTCTGATAAATTGATCGGTGTATAGAGGATCAACTGAAAGTTTTGCAATAACGTTGTCAATGGTTTCGTCCATTTCAAGACTATCTTGAATGGGGAGTATTGCTTGATGTCTCAAAAGTTCTGCTCTTCCATCCCAAAAGAATCCGTTTGTATTCCATGCCATGTTGAAGATGCCCATGGCTTGTCTGGTGCCTGGTAGATCTCTTACTCCCAATGAAAATCTAAGCGTATCTGAAAACCCATTCCCTTGGTTATGACAATCAGCACAAGCTTGTCCATCACCATTTGACAATCGAGGTTCGAAGAACAACATCTTGCCCAGTTTTACGCCTTCGACAGTCAATGGGTTATCTGGAGGAAGATCTGGTTCTGGGAAGTTCCCGATGTCAAGTTGGTATGGAGTATCATCATATTCTGCATTCGAAACAGATGGCATGGACGTACCTTCATCCTGGTCACAGGAAGAAAAAATAAATGCTACTGCAAGTATTAAGAGCCACTTTGGGTTTATACGTTTGATAAAATTATTCATGGTGAAGATTGGTATTGTCAAGTAATGAATAATCTGATAATGTTTTCAGGAAGGCTTTTAGTTGAAATTTCTCATTTTCCGAAAGGTCAAAATTCTTTATTCTACTATCTAAATTTGGATGCTCTTGAACTCTGTTTTCATAATGATCAATCACTTCGTCGATGGTGTTCAGTGAACCATCGTGCATATATGGAGATGTAAATTCTAGATTCCGAAGACTTGGAGTTTTGAACAATGCTATGTCTGAACTGTCTCTTGTAACTCTATATCTTCCTATATCTTCATAATCTTGGTACAAACCGTTGTTACTAAACGAATAGTCTGTGAAATCAAAGCCATGATGACAAGAACTACAATTCAATCTTTCACTTTTGAAAAGCTGCAGCCCTGAAAATTCATCATCACTCAAGGACTCATTGCCTTGTAGATAGTTATCATATTTACTTTTATTAGAAATGATTTCTCTTTCAAAATTTGCTATTGCTCTGACCAATGTAAATGAACTTATCTCTTGTCCATATGCCTCTAAACTCATCTCGTTGATTTGGACATCATTCTTTAGTCTTTCGACAATGTGTACAATATTAAAATCAAATTCATTGTGTTCTTGTATGGGCACCAATACTTGCATTTCAAGACTTGGTACTCCACCTTCTCTCGTAAAATATGGATGATACGCCACATTAGCCAATGATGGAACATTCCGTGTGCCTGGCAAGTTATTGATGCCGGGTGTTGTCGCAAGATTATCTCCAAAGGCAAATTCTGGTTTGTGGCAAGTGGCGCAACTTATACTTCCATCACGTGATAGCTTTTTGTTGTAAAAAAGCTCTTTGCCAAGAATAAATTTTGCATCACTCTGAGTGTTGTCTTCTGGGAAAACCACAGGTGGAAAATGTGACAGGGATTCGTCATTGACGTTTGGTTCATCACCGGCAATATCAGTCCTACATCCAACGAGTAGGAAAAAGATGAGAATCAAACCAGTTAAGAACCCCTGTCTCATTGTCTAATCTATCAAGACTTTTTGTGTTCCGGTAGCACCATTGGAGAAGATGCTTATATAATATAATCCACTGTGTTCAAATTCGATTTGATAGCTCGAGGTGTTGATGTTTTTTGATTGAATGAGTTTGCCTTGGGTGTCATATATTTTAGCCAAAGCATTATTTCCATTCGTCGAAGGAAGGTTTAAAGTCACGAGTCCTTCTGACGGATTTGGGAATACCTCAAATTCTAAAGCGGAAACAGTTTCAGTACTGCTGATGGAGCCTTGTTGTGAGAAAACATAATCTCTGAAATTGATCAAGCAAATTCTTGCAGGTCCAGTTTCACCATGACTGATAGGACCTTGTTCAACATTGATATTCTCCAGAGCTCTTGCATAGTCGGCATCCAAATCAATATTGATTACTCCATCTTCTACTCTAGGTGTTACTTCAATTTCTGTTTCAAAAAAATTATCATCACCCAGGCCATGCAATTGCCAAACAACATTCATATTGTTTCCAGCCTTTCCTTCCATTGCAACAAATCTATATCCTGCATTCCATCCCCAATGCATTGATGGAGCTTGTGGGGCCAAAGGATGTGATGCCGGCCAAGCTGTAGGATCATTGTGATTGACATCTGGTCCCACACCAATGGAAAATTTGATTTTGGTGATATCAGAAATTTCCAATTCTCCTAATGACTGTGAATGTGCTCTGTTTCCATTGACCAACATCCATAGCTCTTCAACAAGCGTTTCTGTTCCTATCGCATCAACCAATTTGATGTCAGAAATGTAGTACTCCAGTCTTTCAACTTCAAATTCCTGTTCCATATTGTTGATTCCACTTTCTACAGCATTGTAGAATTCAAATCCTAGTTTGTGATTTATATTGAGAATGACTTCTGATTGAGCATATGTCCCAACACAGAAAAATAGGGGTGTGATTAAGAGTAAAATTGCTTTTCTCATAAAGTTAATTTTAGTTTTATTTAATTATTTGGTGCAAAGAATGATCTGTCAATTTTGTTGTTTCTGCTTTCTAATCATGTTTTTCTTTTCTATAAACATGAAGAGATTTACTCTGGTAATTGCTCACATATAACCAACCGTTAGATTCAATGATGTCGGTTGGTTTTGCTAAGCCGTCTAAAATTTGTTTTACATTTCCGTTTTTGTCAAAGATATATACTTTGTCATTTTCAAAGTCGGTGGCAAATATTTCACTATTATAAACATAGATGCCTGTGGTAGCATTCATTTTTTGTTCCTGTCCAATTTGGCGAAGAAATTTTCCATCCTTGTCAAAGACTTGAACTCTATTATTGTATGCGTCAGCAACATAGATTTCATTTTCTTCAATGTCGATGTCTGTTGGGTAGTAGAATTCACCTTCAGATTTTCCTTCTTTGCCAAATTCAATCCATTCATTTTTTGATCCTTTGAAAAGGATTCGGTGATTGTAAAAATCAGCAATGCCCATTTCACCCTGATAGAAATCTATTCCGGCTGGTGCATCGAGTTTTGATTCAATGCTTACAAAGCTTCTTTCATTGGGTGAGACGATGCTAATTTTATCCTCCCCATATTCAGGAACAAGTAAATTTTTTCCATCATTGGTCAAATGCATTGGCCGATCAAAATCTTCCAAAAAATTGATCACTTTACCATCTTTTGAAACATGGGCCAATCGATTATTGTCACCATCTGATATCCAAAAATGATCGTCAAGTACGGTAATTCCAATTGGAGTGATGTCACCGAGATCAATTGTTTTTTC
>JAHDDD010000126.1:0-3005 GCA_020629535.1 Saprospiraceae bacterium | reverse complement strand
TCCAATCATCAGATTCTACCTGGCATCCAACCATTGAAAGCAGGAGTAAATAAAGATATAGTTTATTTTTCATTTGTATATGCAAAGGTGCTCCAACAGGAGCACCTCGGTTAAAATTTAGTTATTTGATCTATCGTATTGACAGCATCCCGGAAGATCATCATAGGTGGCATCGCTGGTCTTATGATTATTGGTATCATGACCAACCTCTGCTACCGTTTTTTCAATATCATCTTGCGTGGTTTGCGAACTGTCGAATTTCACCATTAACAATTTGGTCTTCTTGTCCCAATTTGCTTCGGTCACACCTTCAATACCATTGGCTGCTTTTACGATACGTGCTTCACACATTCCACAATTGCCGGCAACAAAAAATTCTGCTTCTATAATTTCAGATTCCTCTGTTAATTCGGTTGTGTTTTGTGCGAGCATTTCTGTTGAGCCATCTGCACGCAGCACATTTACATCTACCGCAGTATAGCCTGCTGCATCCACTTGTGCTTCTACTTTTTCCATGGTCAATGCATCGGTAGCGGGATAACTAAATGTAAAAATTCCAGTTTCCATTTCAATCTTTACATCATCGATGCCTTCAAATTCTTTAAATTTTTTCTCAAGTCCATATGCGCAAAACGGACATCCAAGACCATCGACTTTTACAGTAAATTGATCCCTTCCATCAGTGGCTTCCTGCGCATGTAGGTAGGAAAGTGAAAACAAGATGGAGCATATTATTAATATTATATTTTTCATAATTTCTAATTTAATTTTAAAATACATAACGAGTACCTAAGAATAAAGACCACTTTCTGGTTCTGTTCAGAGGCATTGATTGTGCCAATGGAAGTTGTATAGCAGCTTCCACGGTAACTTGGTTTTTTGCGTATTGAATACCTTGTGCAAATCCTAAAAAATAATTTTCACTTTCAAAAAACCAGCTGCTCTGATATTCAAAATACAAATTGATTTGATCAACAGGATAGGCAGGTTTTTTAAGTGGTAATCCAAATCCGAGTTTGTACCTAATTTCATCATCCTCATTTTGTGGCGCATGGTTTATACCCAATTCGGTGGTAATACCATATTTGATTGTTTCAAGTCCAGCTATTATTCCATAATAACCATTGTACGTGCCAGTACTGATTCCAACCACATCGAGTTCTTTTCCAGTGGGTAAAATTTGTAAGGTTTTTGCAGCTACCCTAAAGGTTTTTCCCATTTGGTCATTTCGATGAAATTGGTATTTACCCAACAATTGGATATCGCCTAAAGTACTTCCTTGCATTCCTGTCATATCACTTTCTAAGTTGTAATACACATATGGAATATGGACACCCAACAAATAATTTGGCCCCGGTAGATAATGAAACATCAAAGGCGCTCCAATCACCTCTCCTCCATCAAATTTTCTGATTTCAGTTAAAGTCTTGAAGAGCTTGTTTCCGGGGGCCAACATAATTGCTTTGTCTCCGGTAATAGGAGGTCCTTGAGCTAGCGCCCATTGCGAGGTTAAGAAAAAACTAAGTATGATTAAATGCGAAAATTTCATTGTTGACTATTTGATACCTTAACTATAAGGACAAATGGGCCGTAAACAGCCTAGAGATTTTTTAAAAAAATCTCAACAATGAATTTCTATAAAAGCCAGATTTGATGAAGAATTAAAATCTCTCGTTGTGTGATCAACGGAGGTTTATAATTTAGATATTCAGATTTGTTCAATGGAGTATCTGAATAAGAATATTCTTTTGTTATTGGGTAGATTGCATGGTTGTCGTTCGTTTGAGAATTGTGTAAGATGGTCCATGAAAAATCATAGTCCATGTCCAATTCAATGGCGTGGTTTTTACAGCAATTAGAATGATCTCCATCAGAGCTGCATGAAGAAAGCATCTTTTTTGATGAGCAAGATTTTGCACATGATTGGACCTCAGCACAAGTTTTTGCCTTTCCAAAAAGATTGGCTCTCTTGAAATGTCCTTGACAAAAATGGGCATCCAATGTCAATCCTGAAGTGGAAAACATCAGCATAATCGCCATTATTATGGCAAATGATCGATATATCTTGTTTGATCTAATCATCTATCTGTCAAGATAAACAAATATTTATCATTCAAGCAATGCTTTTTCCGCATAATTAACAGGAATTTAATTGAGCCACAACATCATAAGAGCCATTGAAACCATTAGCAAGTCTTCTACGATGGTAACCGTTGACATGGGAAGATCAAAAACATCACCAAGGCAAGCACATTGAATTTTATTCTTATTCAAATTGCTTTGGATGACACCAATACTACTGATCCCAAGAATAATGGCTGTGGCTAAGTTTGTATAAAAAGGAAAAAGATTGGTCAGGTACAAAACACCTAAGCCTAGCTCAACAAATGGATAAATGTAGCCCCATGATTTCCACCTTGCGGCAACAATATCATACATCGCATAACTGTTTGCAAATCCACTCAGGTTTAAGAATTTGAAAAAAGAAAAGACGATAAAAAATCCGGCCATAAAATGTCTCATCCAGAGCATCCATGAAAAATCTTCGAAAGGAAACTGTGCGAGCAGCGTGGTGCCAATGATGAAACCTACGATTAGAAGAAGTGGTTTGTATGTGGCCAGCCAACCTTTTTCTTCTGTTGCATTAACTGCTGTCGAAGATTCTGAATGTATTTCCTCTACCTGATAGCCTGGAAGTATGTTGCTTATTTCTGTTAGGTCAATGTTGTCTCGGCTCTCGAAACTGGCTTGTGGGCTTTCCAGTTGCACCTGCAAATTTGATATGCCGGGGATGGTCTGAAGTTTCTCAGAGATCTTCCTGACGCAATTCTGGCAAGACATGCCAGATATTTCTAATTGTTGTAAAGCCATATAATATTAACACATGGAGGAATCATAGGTTTTACTTGCTTACACCGCTGTAAAGCTTTGACCTATGATAATTTTCCCTTTTGCACAAAACATCATACTTTTTCCTAGATGAAAAAGTATGCAAAAAATCATCC
>JAHDDD010000125.1:2992-10953 GCA_020629535.1 Saprospiraceae bacterium | reverse complement strand
AGAGCACCTGGTTTACACCCAGGGGGTCAGCAGTTCGAGTCTGTTATCGCCCACAAAGGCCTGATCTCATTGAGATTGGGCCTTTTTCCTTCGACTTTCCTCTTTCACTGTGTTCAGTCGTTTCGTTCAGGAGAAAAAACTTTCCTCCTTCACGATGATTATTAATTGATGTGCTTAGGAGGAGAAACGTGTGCCTGTGCTTCTTGCTTGTTATCTTCCCTTCCCAATATCCACATCATAGAAAAACTTAGAAAAAACAAAGGTCCAACCTTATCTGCTTCCAACAAATCATTGATCGTTAGCAATACAGCTGTAATAAATATGGCAAAGCCCGCAGCCAATGCCCAATATCTGTTTTCATGACCTGCCAATTTATGAAACAAAGATTCAGCATAAAATAGACCGGTCAGAATTAATACCAGAATTAATACCAACCCGAAGAAACCTTGTTCGACGGTACACATCAGGTAATAATTATGGATACCTGATTTTTCAGGGTTGTCACTTACATAGGTTTGAAAACTTGATACGGTATAAGCCTCATAATTAGAATAAAAAGTCGCTGGACCAAAACCTACAAATGGTCTTTCTCTAACCATTCGAAAACCTGCTACCCATCGGTACAATCTTTCCATGGTGGAAATATCTTCGAGTTTGTAGGTCGCTTCCAGGAGGTTATCAAACTTGGTGTGCGTAATAGTCTTTTCGTATTGTGGAGCAAAATTTAAATACCGATTTTGATTGATAAAAAAAGCAAGCATTATTGTAATGACAATAATGCCCAAGGGTGCCATGATTTTCATGAGCCGAAACTTGAAAACAAAATACATGGGAATACATAAGATCAAAACTCCCTGTGCGGCACGTGTATACGTCAGATAAGTTGCTACCAGCAAGAACATCAATGCAAAAAGCAACCATAATTTTTTTTCAATTCTATATAATGCCCAAACAAAAGGCACCAACAAAACGAGTAAAGCTGCATAATTCACATGGTTTCTAAAAATGGGACGCACAGCTTGATTCACTTCCTCAAATGCAAAGCCCATCCCAGCATGTCTGACCATCACATAACTGGCTGCAACCATTGTCGCGATGAGTAAAAGCTTGAACAACTTTTTTAAATCATCAACTTTGAGAAGCATCAAAGGCAGAAAAAAGAAAGGAATAACATACCATAATTTTGCCAGGAAAAACTTCAACGAAATCATTGGATAACTGGAAAGCAGAGAAGTAATACCAATCCAAAGGACATGCAAAAATATTACCACTGACAGCCTGTTTGTGAACATCTCTGGTGGAAGTTTCCTTGCTTTCCAGAGCAATAAAAAGAATGCACTTACCATGAAGAACCACATTAATGGTTCGGAAGGTAAATCAGTTCCAAGGCCACCGGGCAATTCCACTTCGATCGAAAATGGAAGCAACAAAAAGAAGAAAAAGAATATCGATTTGTAATCTACGAGGCACCAATATGCAAACGCCAAACCAACAGGAATGGCGAGAAAGTATTTTTCGTTGAACAAAGCTGTAAGTACACAGCATCCGATAGCAACAGCAATTGCCAAACTGAAAATACCCAGCTGAATTTTCGGAAGTCTAGTTGCGTGGTTCATCGGAAAAAACGGATCGCCAATTAACGTCTCTATACTGACTCATTAGAATCGCCCAAATAATGCCCAGAAAAAAAGTGATGCCCACCGTTCCAATCACAATCATAGACCGGATCGGACGTGACTTTATAACTGGAATCTCAGCTTTCTGAACCAAATGCAAGGCATTGAATGGGGTTTCGTAAGCAGATTTTAATTGCTTGTATCTTTCTTTGTCTAATGCCAACTGGGTACCAAATTCACGGGCTTCAAGTTCTAGTCTTTCAATAGTCCCTGCACCTTCAGAATAATTGTCACCAAGTTGCCGCAGTTTGTCGAGTTGTTTTTTTAAGCCATCTACTTTCGCTTGAACTGCAATCATAGAATCCCTATAAACAGACGATTTCTTAAATGCATCAAGTTTGGCTTTTGCATTGAAATACTTTCCTTCCACAGTGGCCAATTGTTCACCAAGATTTTCTCCTTGCGAGCGCGCATTGAAAATTTGGAATCTCTTTCTGAGTTTGCCTAGACTGTCTATGGTTTGTTTTCTGACTTCTTCTTTTGTGTCTACAGCAGACTTGTAATTTTTCAAAAGATTGAACTGACTTTCTTTAATTACTTTTTGACCAATTTCATTGATTTTTTCTCTTGCGGCGTTTGCCATCTGAGCTGCCATTTCTGGTTCTTTATCTTCTACACTTAATTCTAAGGCGTCGAATTTGTTCTTTTTGGTATTAAACATTTTTGCAAGACTGAGCCTTACTGCATATTGAGCCTGATCACTATTTTGGTCAATTTCGTATCGATCAAAGAGATCAAATTCATTGATTAAAAATTCTTCAACTTCACTTGAATTTGCAATAGAAAATAGACGGTCTAGATCAGTGTCCGTTCCATAGACCTTTCGTTTTGTTTCTACTGTTCCAACAGGCAATGGGTTTGCAAGATCAGGACTGGCCGCATAAAATACAGTGGTCGATCGATAGTAGTTTGGAAGGACAAGTGAAACGATGACGGAAATGATGGCAGCCAAAATACATGATATGATGATGGGCTTTCGCCAACGGTAAATACCGTTTATAAGATCAAGTAGGTTCTCATTTTGAATCATTCGTCTGCAGTTGGTCTTAAATCAATTTTTCGGGAATCTCTCCGCAAAAATATTTAAACGTATCAAACCCATCAAAAATGATGCGATTAATATAATAATTGTAGCTGAAATCATGCTCAACATCCAATACCATTGAACTTTTGAGATGAAATAATGCACCATGATGGCTAGTCCTACAAACAAGATGGCTTTTAGTACATCTTTTATCACAGGTGAAAACTTAAAATCCTTCCACATGAGCAAGAATTGACCTAGCATCACAAAAATTTGGGTTACTACAGTTGCCTTTGCAGCTCCAAGAGCAGTTTCGGTCGGTATCCATTGAAGGTTCAAGTACCAATTAAGAGCAACGCCTACCAAAAGCAGAAGATTAAATTTAAACAACTTTCCTCCTGCTGTAATCAAAGTTCCAAAAATGTAAGACATCCCTATTCCAAAAAAACTTATGATCAGTATCTGAAAGCTTTGACCATAAAGAGGAGCGTGGTCATCATACAAAAATTGCATAATTTCATGTGGATAGAAATATCCGGCTGTGATAATACAAACACAGATTACCAACATCATTTGGGCCGACTGATTGATCAAGGGATTTAGGTCTTCGTCTTTGATCAATAGATTTGCAAACATGGGTAGAAGCAAACTTGCAAAGAGCAATGCAAACATATTCGATGCATCGAGTAAACGGTAACCAGCAGCGTATACACCCGCTGCGTAAGCATCGTCATCAAGCAATCTTTCCAGCATCACACCATCCATACGATTGTAGAATGCAATAAATAGATTGACCAATCCAAAAACCAAGCTCACCCTAATAATGGATCTGAAACTTTGCCAAGTGAAATTCAACTTCCAATCTATCAATTCATTTAATTGTTGTAGGGCAATCACAATGGCAATGATATAGGCAAAAGTGATGCTCAGTATAAAAGATTCGATATTTATACTTTTCAAAACATACACTTGAATACCCAATAAGAGTATCAGCAAAAGTTTATCAAGTACTGAAAAGAATGTTTCTTTGGAATAAAACCCCAATGCCGGGAAATGACTTTTGATAAAAACAAAAATACTGGCGAGCATAAAATTCAGCCCAATCATGAATAACCACTTATAATAGTGGACCGGATAATTCATAAACATTCCAGCAATGGCAAGGATTACGAGAAATAAAATAGACAATACCAATTTGGAACTTATGACCAAGCCGATATGACTAGATAATCCAGATCTATTTTGAGAAATAAATCTTGTATTAAAATTGTGGATGCCAGGATCTAATATTAGTTGAAAGAAAAAGCAAAAATTCAGAAGACCGAAGTACACTCCGTAGCTATTCGGACCTAATAGATTTTGAACTTCGACTTCAATCCCGAGTATGTATAATGGCTTTACCAATAGGTTGGCCGCAAGTAAAAAAACGATATAACTTCCAAATGTCCTTCCTGACATGCGACAAAATTACATTTCCCAAGCTTAACGAGTCTGAAATATTTTCTAGTTTCACAATATGTCCTTATTAAAAATTTCCGATAGAGGTATTTATTGTGAACAAGCAGATGTTTACATCGACCCTTGGAAGCCAGTGGAAAGAGCATTGATCACACATGCACATGCTGACCATTCCCGGAAAGGGCATCAAAAATATATGAGCCATCATGACTCTGTTCCCATTATCAAACATCGATTAGGGGGCGTTGAAATTCAAGGCGTGGAGTACGGGGAGCAAACCAAAATCAATGGTGTTACTTTTTCATTTCACCCTGCAGGGCATATCATTGGGTCAGCTCAAATAAGAGCAGAATACAAAGGAGAAATTGCCGTGGCCTCAGGTGATTATAAAACAGAGAATGACGGTATTTCAGGAGAAATTGAAGCGGTCAAATGTCATACATTTATTACAGAATCTACTTTTGGTTTACCTGTTTTCAGATGGCAAAACCAAAACTTGGTTTATGAAGAGATCAATCAATGGTGGCGAAAAAATAAGTCTGAAGGAAAGCTGAGTGTGATATCTGCATATTCTCTTGGCAAAGCACAAAGGTTGATCCAAAATCTAGATCATAATATAGCAACCATTTATACACATGGTGCAATTGAAGCCATCAATAAATTGTTTAGGAAACATGGATACAATCTTCCTGATACCGTTCACCTGGGTGGAAATGGAAAGCTCAAAGAAGAGGAAGGAGGATTGGTCATTGCCCCTCCTGCGTCGATAGGCACCATGTGGATGAAAAAATATAAAACAGCTCAAATAGCCTCAGCTTCAGGTTGGATGGCTATGAGGGGGACCCGAAGAAGGCGAGGGGTTGATAAAGGTTTTGTTTTATCCGATCATGCTGATTGGGATGGACTCAATACTATTATTAAAGAAACAGAAGCAGAAAATGTTGTAGTAACGCATGGATATACAGACATCTTTGCTAGACATTTACATGAAATGGGTTTGAACGCATACACGGCAGAAACAGAATATACAGGCGAAACGTTAGAGCCTGAAAAAACCGAAGAAAAAACTGAAGATGAAGCTGTTTAGTCAACTCTTCAGAAAAATAGATTCAACCACTAGTAGCAATGCAAAGATCAAAGCATTGGTTGAGTTTTTTGCAGAAGCAGATGACAAAGATAAGATCTGGGCCATTGCTTTATTTACACACAAACGCCCCAAGCGAAGTGTCAATACAAACCTTCTGCGAACCTGGGCAGCAGAACATGGAAGTATCAAAACATGGTTGTTTGAAGAGAGTTACCACATAGTTGGTGATCTCGCTGAAACTATAGCCTTGGTCCTTCCGCAAAATCAATCTACGACCCATCACAACTTGGACTATTGGGTAAACTACATTGCTAATTTGCGAGATAAAGAAGAGCATGAGAAAAAGGATGCAGTCTTAAGCGCATGGAAAAGCCTAGATAAAGATGAAACATTCTTGTTTAATAAACTTATCACAGGTGGATTCAGAATGGGTGTTTCGCAAAAGAGCATAATCAAAGCATTATCTAAATACTTATCGCTAGAAGAAAATAAAGTAGCCCACAGACTGATGGGGAATTGGGATCCCTTTGAAACAGAATTTTCGACATTGCTCCTTGAAGAGAATCTGTCAGAAAATCTATCAAAGCCATATCCCTTCTATCTCGCTTATGCATTGGATAAAGAACTGGAAGAGATCGGTGAGCCTGGTCAATGGTTTGCCGAATGGAAATATGACGGTATCAGGTCTCAGCTTATTCATAGAGAGGGTGAAGTTTATTTGTGGTCCAGAGGGGAAGATTTGATCAATGAAAGTTTTCCTGAGTTTTCGATTATTCCTCAGTTTGAAACAAGGTCTTTTGTATTGGATGGGGAATTATTGGTCATCATTGATGATGAAATTCAAAGTTTTAATCGCTTACAAAAAAGGTTGGGTAGAAAAAAACCAGGCAAGAAAACATTGAAAGACCATCCTGCAGGAATCATTGTCTATGATATTCTTGAATTTGAAGGCAAAGACCTAAGGCCATATCCACAAGACGAGAGAAGAAAGGTACTTGTAGAACTGTTCAATGAGTTGCATGAAAGTTTGCCTTTGAAAATTTCTCCACTTATTGATTTTGATGATTGGGATGAGTTGTCCGACAAAAGAGATTCTTCTCGATTGATCAAAGCGGAAGGATTGATGCTGAAATCGAAAAAGGGTGAATACAAAACAGGTAGAAAGAAGGGCGATTGGTGGAAATGGAAGGTGGACCCGATGACCGTTGACGCAGTGATGATATATGCACAAAGAGGCCACGGACGCCGTTCGAATTTATACACCGATTTCACTTTTGCTGTTTGGGAAGGAGAAAGCTTGGTACCTTTTACAAAAGCCTATTCAGGATTGACAGATGATGAATTTAGAGAAGTGAGTCAGTTTGTGAAAAAAAACACCATAGAAAGATTTGGACCCGTTTCATCTGTAAATCCGACCTTGGTTTTTGAAATTGCTTTTGAAGGGATTGCTGAGAGTAGTCGACATAAATCTGGTGTTGCTTTACGATTTCCAAGGATAAAGAGATGGAGGAAGGACAAGCAAGCACAAGAGGCTGACACATTGGACAATGTGAAGTCACTTTTATAAACAATTGATTATCAGTATAAACAAGTTAAATTAAAAATTAACGTATTAATATCTATCGTAATATGTTTTTAATTGTCTACATTTGCTTAACCGATTAATACCCCACTAACAGTTTCCGATAAACAGTACGGATATTCCCTAAAAACCCGATAAAATGTAAACCGATATGTTCCCAAGACATGTCTGGTATCGCACGATGCTGTTCTTTGAACGGTCGTCAATAATTGACAGCGAGGCCATTGCAAAAACCGATTTTGACTATTCCCAAAGTAAAAGATTTGGAAACAAATTTTTTACTTCACCAATTGTTTGGTGCCTTACTTTTCTATTGACAAGTATTAGTCTTTCAGCCCAGTGCCCCATTCTATCTACAATGGGAGGTGTATCTGGACTGCCATCCATCAACTGTGCAAACGGAAACTTAGACATTGCCATGGACGTAAATCCATCTACTACTGTTCCTTCATTTGAAGTTGACGATGTGGTGTATACGTTTGTTAGTTATTCTGGACTAATTGCCAGATATAATGGTAGTGTTTGTCCTCCAAACAATGTTACAACAGATGCTTTGATTGGTAATATATTTGTTGCCAATTCTGCATTTGATTGTAATGGTTGTTTTGTTACTGATGGTAGTGGTAATGGTGGAGCATTTTGTAATCCAGCAGAAACAGTTGTCGATTGTAATTATGTAGCTACAAATATGAGTTCGAGTGGCTGTATATTTTTGTCAAATACGACCAATGGATGCGGACAAAATGGATACAAATGCGCAACCATCACATTTGATATAGGTAGTTTGTTGACATGTCCATTGATTGGAGGCAGTCAAGAACTTCAAGAATGTTTGATGAACAATCCGAATGCAGAACCCATATTCTCATTTAGTATAACACAAGGAACAGGTTGTAGTTCTGCTCCAGATAATCCAAATGTATTTAGCGAAGATTGTGAAATACAATTGGGGAATACTGTTATGCTAAATCAAAATGGAGCGATCTCAGCAGATCTACCTGGTGAGACTTCAGGAATGACTTCATACATAGTATGCTCATCGTCGAGCAATCTGAGTTTTAGTGGATTGTCTGTATACGTTGCAGGATGTTGCGTACAAGCCTGTGACTGCGAAACACCTGGTGACCCAAGTCC
>JAHDDD010000125.1:0-2892 GCA_020629535.1 Saprospiraceae bacterium | reverse complement strand
CCATTGGTGCCTTGCGCTGTTGTCGATGACCTAACCATCAATTGTAATCCTACCACTGATGTCGTTTCCCAAGTAGATGCTTGGCTTGAAATGCAATCAATAAGATTATTAAATTTTTCTTCGGATGATTGTGATGCCGATTTGACGGTAGATAATAATTTCAATATTGCCAACCTCAACTGTAATCCTACAGGATCAGATGTTACTTTTTCAGTAAGTGACGATTGTGGTAATGTTAGTTTTTGTAACGCAAAAATATTCGTCCTTGATAATTCTGCACCAGTGATTACTTCATGTCCTGGGAATAGAGTGGTACAATGTACAGATTGGCCGGATGATTATAATACCATTCAAGCTTTTGAAGATGCAGGTGGAATGGCCATAGATGATTGTAACTACCTAAGAGTTGCATCTGTTGACAATCCATCAAGAAATGATGTTGCTGCTTGTCTGACAGGAACAATAGTAGTAGAAAGAACAATCACCGTTTCTGATCTATGTGGACAAACAGCTGTTTGCACACAATTCATTTCTGTTCAAACGACAGATCCTTTTTCTATTGATAATATAATGTGGCCGGAAGATATTGAAGTAGACGCATGTATTGATCCACCATATCCACCAACTGCTGGTCCAGTCATAACTGGGGACGCTTGTGCAGATGTATATGTTACTTATGATGATGAGCTTTCATTTGTGACCAAAGGTTGCTTCAAAGTATTGCGAAGATGGAAAGTGATTGATTGGTGTCAATATGACCCAACAGTTGATCCAACTACAGGAAGATGGGAAGATGTGCAAGTTATTGCAATCAAGAATACTATGGCTCCGGAATTTGTCAATTGTACATCTCCGGTAGAAATTTGTGTCTATGACGATAGTTGTACCGCAGATGTGGATGTATCCATTAATGCAACAGATGACTGTATTGATCCAAGTGAACTTGAATATGTGTGGCACTTTGATGAATTCAATGATGGAATGAACATATCCCCATTAACGGGAAGTGGGACAGGAAATCAATTTATCAGAGAAGATCTTGAAATTGGTGAACACCTTCTGACGTGGGTTGTATCTGATCAATGTGGAAATACAAATGTTTGCACACAACTATTACAAGTAACAGATTGTAAAAAACCAGAAGTCGCTTGCATATATGGAT
The DNA here is from genome assembly GCA_020629535.1 of Saprospiraceae bacterium. Taxonomy (GTDB): domain Bacteria; phylum Bacteroidota; class Bacteroidia; order Chitinophagales; family Saprospiraceae; genus JAHDBF01. The sequence continues at coordinate 1,730 of JAHDDD010000125.1, read as the reverse complement.
TGGCTATCAATCTAAACCAAATGCCAACTTTAGGTATCATGGCAAGCGTCTGGGCAAAAGATTTTATTGCTAGCGTTGGTGACAACTGTACACCAATGGAAGAACTTGAGTTTGCATTTGATGAGGACTTTTTGGAACCATCAATCACTTTCACTTGTGATATTCTGCCAATGGGCGCCGACAAGGTAGAAGTACCGGTAACCATATACGTCAGAGACAACGCTGGACAAATAGGTAGATGCAAAACTGTATTGGAAGTGCAAGACAATTTCAACTTGTGTGACAATACACCAATAACTGAAGAAGAAGAGGAAGAAGAATTTCTTGCAAGAATTGCAGGAACAGTTGCGACAGAAGATCAAAGAATGATCCCTGCCGTAGACGTTATGTTAAGAAATAATAATATGGAAGCCCATGCATTTACAAATGATGCAGGAGGCTACGCATTCGAAGATGTTGAGATGTACCAGAATTATTCACTCAGCCCTTCACTCTATGACGATATACGAAACGGTATTTCAACCATGGACTTAATTCTTATCCAAAGACACTTATTAGGATTGGAATTGCTAGATAGTCCATACAAGATTATCGCGGCTGATGTAAATAATTCAGAAACCATCACCGCTATTGACATCATTGAATTAAGAAAAGTGGTCCTTGGCACGAAGGAGGAGTTTGATGATGTGGATATTTGGAGGTTTGTTGAAAAATCTAGAACCTTCAATGATCCTCAAAATCCTTTCCCTGTGGTATTTGATTCAGATGTTAATAATTTGGATCATGATGCCAACAACATGGACTTCATCGCCATCAAATCAGGTGATGTCGACAACAGCAGTATTGTAAATAATTTTTCTACCCAAAATTTAAACCATAGAAATGATGGAACCATCAATCTTCAATTACACAAGAAAGAGAGGGGCCTCATCCAATTAACAGTAAATGAAAGAACCAACTTGACTGGATTTCAAATGATTTTGAAATCCAGCCAACCGGTTGCTGTATTGCATCTTGAATCTGATTTTATAGATGTAGGTTACAGCAACTACACGGTAATCAACAACCAGATTAAAATCAGTTGGTCTGCAGCTGAAGCATTGACCTTGGAAGGTCAGGAAGAATTATTCAGAATCCAACTCAGCAATGATGTTGATCTTGAATTGATTCCTGAGTGGAATGGATTTGTTTCAGAAGCATATTCAGATCAACTGGAAATCTTTAATCTTGAATTGAATGCGGCAAGCGATGAAAGTGGTTGGAGAGTATTTAACAATACACCTAACCCTTTCAGCGAGACAACGCAGATTCCGTTTATCGCTCCTTCATCATCTAATCTCACATTGACAGTATTAGATGTAACCGGTATGGTATTATATACCAGAAGCAAGAAGGTAGAAAAAGGATTCCAGTTTTGGACCCTCGATAGCACTGACTTTGGAAACGTTCACGGAGTTTTATATTACAGGCTCGAGTCGGGCACCTTTAGCTCGACTCAGCCTTTTATAAAGCTGAAATAAGATATAATAATTTTAACGCCTACTAACATACGTTAGTAAAGAACTGTTTTGATAATAGAATCTTCGCCCTTGGTTGACCGCCAGGGGCTTTTTTATTGGTCAATGGGTCAATGGGTCAATGGGTCAATTGGGTCAATGGGTCAATGGGTTAATGGGTCAATTGGGTCAATGGGTCAATGGGTCAATGGGTCAATTTGTCAATGGGGTAAT